>JAZNQW010000177.1:0-1674 GCA_045590435.1 Alphaproteobacteria bacterium
CCCAAAAATTCAAAGGGGTTCGAATTTGTGCTCCCACCAAGTGTTGTGGTCTATTTAGATGCCACACCGAAAAGCCTTGAGAAATCAAGGCTTTTCGCATTTTTTACCCAATTTTTCAAATTGCAATTTCAAAGATGCCAACGACCTACAAGGTGGATTCGAACCACCGAAGAAAAACAAAGGACAGATTTAGCAACGCTGATAAAGCTCACCATCACCAACAAAGTAAATCAATAACATCCCACCGCGGCAGAGAAAAACATTCTGCTGCGGTTTTTAATTATAACTTTTTCTGACTTTTTGATGTTTTAATTGAAGAATTATTGAACAATTACACCTCTTATGCTATAATGTATCTTGTGAAATTAGATTTATTTTTAGATAGACAAGTTTTCAAGGGGATATCCCCTTAGTGGTTATAAAATAACCATTAAGGAGCTCTGTCTGAAAGGAGTTCTACATATGAAAACCTGGGAAAAGATTTTGCTTTATCCGATCGGCCTTTGCTTATGGCTTATGGATCAAGTGAAGAAAACCGGCAAATTGATAGAAAGGAAATCCAAGCCTGCTATCGCTATGCTTGTAACGGTGACGTTGATGCTGTCGATTATGCCAATGACGGCGTTTGCGGCAAATCAGGTCGTGACGGTAAAGGCGATGCCCCATAGCCACCCCATTTGTGGTGACGGCAGTTGCAGTGATAACGCCCACGCGGTAAATGATAGTTGGACGGCGTGGGACGGCACGACAGCTTTCCCCGAAGGAAATGTGTATTTAAGCGATGATGTGATCCTCTCTGCATCTATTAGCATTGCAGATACTGTTAATCTGTGTCTGAACGAACACACCATCAGCGCTGCAGGTGGTAACTTTGATGTCCGTGGCACGCTGAATTTGTGCAGCTGTGAAGATGAAGGTATCATCAAGAGAACCACCACTACAAACCCACTTATTTCTGCCGATGCCGGAGCAACGGCAAACCTATACAATGTAACACTCGATGGCGGCGCAGTTTGGAGCGGCGTTGAGGACAGTGTGCTTTTACGAGGAACGACGAATGCGGGTGCCAAAACGGGTTCTCCGTTGATCGATGCCGGATATCAACGCTCTGCCGGTGGTCATATTACGCTGAATAGCGGTGTTGTATTGCAAAACAACGAATGCACAGATGCCGGTGATGGCGGTGCTGTTACCATCGGTGAAGACGGAACACTTGCTATTAATGGCGCAACGAACCGCAACAACGCTAAGACAGACGGAAATGCCGGTGCAATCAAAGCATATGCCGGTGCGCAAATCACTTTGAGCAGTGGTGAAATTTACGGTAATCGCGCATATAAGCACGGCGGCGCGTTCCAAATATTCGGCGGAGACAGCACAGATTACGCAGATACTGCATTTACTATGAACGGCGGTTCCATTCGCAATAACAAGGCAGACGGTGTCGGCGGCGGCATTGCGGTGTCCGACTACTCGCAATTTATTATGAATGGCGGCAGTATTGTTGATAATGCCACGACCGATTCGCAAATGCGCGGCGGCGGTGTCGGATTTGGAGACAAGAACACAGCTATGTCTATCTCCGGCAACGCGGTGATCAGCGGCAACGTGGCTGGTATCAATGCGAACAATCTTTATATCGGCAACAATGATTGCAACAAATTATCAGTCGAA
>JAZNQW010000178.1:0-3223 GCA_045590435.1 Alphaproteobacteria bacterium
AAACATTAACTAAAAATATAAGAATTTTCTTAGACTAAAAGCTGTGATTTTAGGTCTAAAATCTTGTCAACAATACACAATATCAAATAGTTATTGGTGAAAATTCCATCTAATGTTTCATGTGAAACATTAGACAAAATCGTAACAGTGGATGCAAAAAACGGTTATATATCTTGCACAAGCTGGTTGAGCAGGCGCACACCAAAGCCGCTGGCACCTTTCGGATACAGCACCTTTGAGCCGTCGCTTAAATCCATGCCTGCCATGTCGATATGCACCCATTTGGTTCGCGGCTCGATATAGCGCTGCAAAAAGCAAGCCGCTGTGGATGAGCCGGCTAAACGTCCACCGGTGTTTTTCATGTCGGCAATAGTGGAATCCATCAACTTATCAAATTCTTTATCGAGCGGCATTTGCCAAACGCGTTCGCCGCATTTGTTACCGGCCGCGGTGATGGTTTGAACCAAGCGTTGATTATTGCTGAAAATACCGGCAAAGGTACTTCCTAAAGCTATGGTAATGGCGCCGGTTAACGTGGCTATATCGGCCACATATTGCGGGGCAAAGTTTTTTTGAATGTAAGTTAAGCAATCGGCCAAAACCAATCGGCCTTCTGCGTCGGTGTTGATGACTTCCACGGTTTGTCCCGACATGGAAGTGACTACGTCTCCCGGACGATAAGCCGAACCGGACGGCATATTTTCAACCAATCCGACTACAGCGACAACGTTTTTAGGCGATTTTTGCAGGGCTAAAGATTTCATGGTGGCAACAACGGCAGCGGCGCCGGCCATATCTTGCTTCATGTCGCCCATATTGGTGGCGCCTTTAATGGAAATGCCGCCGCTGTCAAAGGTAACACCTTTGCCGACCAAGCCGATTTCAAATTTATCGTTGTCCGGCGTTCCGAGCCACTGCAAAACCGCAACTTTCGGTCGATTTTGCGAGCCTTGTGCCACGGCTAAGGCCAAACCAAAGCCGAGTTCACGCATTTTATCTTCATCTAAAATTTCAACTTTAAGCCCCAAATATTCCAGACGTTTAATGTCGTCAGCCATAATTTGCGGGGTTAAGGCATTGGCCGGTTCATTGCTTAAATCGCGGGCATAGCGCACAGCGTTAGCTAAACCGGCATAAGGTTTATAGGCATCTAAATTTTTTAATTTACTGCCCACAAGGATGATTTGTTCCAATGTTGGGTAAAAGGAGGTCGGTTTTTTTGTGAAATATTTATCAAAGCGGTAAGAGGCTAATTCAGAGCCTAAGGCAAAGTCGTATAAATTTTGTGCTTTGGCACCAGCCAACGCTACTTTAACCTGACGGCATTTTTTCAACGTCTGATAGGCTTCGGCACCTAAGGTTTGCCATTGAATGGAATTGTTGGCATTATGCAATAAAACAAAGATTTTGTGGGTGCCAATGTTATATGTTTTAATTTTGTCTGATGCGGTTTGTTTTTTTATGGCACCGGCCAAAAATTGTTCATGCGGGTTAAGCATTTTAATGATGTTTGAAGGTTTATTGGCTGCCAACAGCTTATCTGTGGCGGTTTTAATGTTGCGTCCGAGTATTAATTCAACCATAAATTTCTCCTTTGTTTCTGTGTTTGATTTAATTTTAATCACGAAAATGTTTTTTGCAAGAAATATGATTTTATTTGAAAAAATAAGTGGACATTTATAAATTTTGCGGTTATACTCTGGACAAAATATGAAAAGGCGGATTATGACTAGAAAAAGTTATAAAGAAAAGCAACAATATAGGCTTCAGAATGATACATCGCAAAATTCGGTGTATGAATGTTTGTTGCCGTCTAAGCGTACAAAATCGCCTTATGAAGCAAAATTGATGCAAATTTTGCTTGATCCGACAAATTTTAAGAAAAAATTTATGAACCTGAAATTAGATGAACAATTGGCCATGAACCAATTATTAGCTGAGATTTCGGAATACGGTAAAAGTGAGAATCTTAAGGGTTTTGCTCGTGATTTTGCCGAAGGTGCCGAATATCTGCTTGATAATGTTCATCAAATTGCGGGAACAGAATATGATAAAGGTGTTTTTACAAAAATTCACCGTGATGAGAAGCGCCTTATTCGAATGGAATGTCATGGTACCATTAATTTGCGCACGCCTCATCAACTGAGTGTGTTTTATAAATTTTTTAACAAACCGGAAAATAAAGGAAAATGGGGACTGCGTTCTTATGATATGAAAAAATCGCCGATGTGGCGTGTGTTTATGCAGTTTGAAAGTTTTCGCACAATTACTCAAGATGTGCGTAGGTATATGCAAAAAAACGGCATAAATCCTGATGCATTGAAGGTTATGACGGTTAGTGATTTTTGTGATGTGATTTTTCATGCGTATCAAAAGTCATCTAAAGAAACGAAGGTTTCTTTTTTGCCTGAGGGTGAAAGCATAAAAGCTAAATATGTAAAAGAATTTATGCGTCGGTGCGGTGATGAATATAAGAAAATGAAGTTAGAAGAAGCAAGGGCGTGCGGCGTTAGGCCGGAAGCAGTGGAATCGTTATGTAATGCCATGCGTTTGTGGGGAATAACCGAACCATCAAGAATAACAGTAACGTCATTTGAATATACGCCACAAATCATCAAAGATTTAGCAAAGTCCGGGTATGATGTTAAAGACATCGCAATAGGGACACCTATTCCGCAAGAATTTACAGACTATCTGATTATGCATCATCAAGAAAAGTTAATACAGGCGCGTGATGAAAATGGTAAACTGATAACCACCGAAGGTTTGGAAGGAGAAGAGTTACACCACATAGGTGCAGTATTGATTGCGGCAAATAACGGATATTTGGCAAGAACAGATTATCCTAATATGTTGGTTTTGCTTAACCCGCGGTTGCATGGAAAATATGTGCACTATTATGATCGCATTTTGAAACATAATGATGAAGAGGAATTTTATCAACGTCTGATAATTACAGATAAAAAAACGCGTTTAATGCTCGGTTTTGGAAAGGATAAGCGCATTTCAGCCGATTTTGAAGATAGCAAAGAATTCAAAAAGCGCGAAATGGAAGACATGCTTTATGTGGTTAATTATAATAAAATGACTGCCGTCAGATTGAAAAATGAAGTTGATATTGCACAAAAATACGAAATTAACTACACAAAAGTGGCTATTACGCAAAAGTTAGAGGAAATTAAAAATATCAAAGGAACTTCGAAGTCGGATATTCAAGAATTTG
>JAZNQW010000179.1:0-6082 GCA_045590435.1 Alphaproteobacteria bacterium
GGCTTTATGCAAACGCAGAGGCTTTATCTTTCAAAATGCCGATATTTACGGCGGTATGCAAGGCGTTTATGATTACGGGCCGCTCGGCGTAGAGTTGAAAAATAACCTCAAGGCGGCGTGGTGGCGCGCCATGGTTTATGAGCGTGATGATGTTGAAGGTTTGGATGCGGCCATTTTGACCAATCGTAAAGTGTTGAAATATTCCGGCCACGAAGATACGTTTTCGGACCCGATGGTTGATTGTAAAAAGTGCAAAGGGCGTTTCAGAGCTGATCAAATCGGCGGCAAATGTCCGGTTTGCGGTTCCACCGATTTAACTGAGCCGCGCCCGTTTAATCTGATGTTCAAAACCCAAGTCGGCCCGGTGGAAAGCGACGAAAATATTGCCTATCTGCGGCCGGAAACCGCGCAGGCGATTTTTACCCAGTTTAAAAACGTGGTTGATTCGACATCACGCAAATTGCCGTTCGGTATTGCGCAAATCGGTAAATCTTTCCGTAACGAAATTACGCCGCGCAACTTTATTTTCCGCGTGCGTGAATTTGAGCAGGCCGAGCTTGAATTTTTTGTAATGCCGGGGACAGATATACAATGGCATGAAAAATGGAAAGAAGCGCGTGTGGCGTGGTGGCAGGAGCAAGGGCTGAAGTTGGAACATATCCATATTTATAAAACGCCGGATGACGATTTGGCACACTATGCCAAGGCCTGCTATGATATTGAATATCAATTTCCGCATGGCATGGAAGAGCTTGAAGGTATTGCCAATCGCCGCGATTATGACTTGGGTAATCACACCAAAAACCAAGAAGAATTCAGCTTGGAAGCGCATTGTCATGAAAATAAAGAATCTACGGCGAAATTATGCATTCAAGATGACAACGGCAAATGGGTAATTCCGTTTGTGGTAGAACCGTCTATGGGTATTGACCGCGGTGTGTTGGCGGTTTTAACCGAAGCTTATGAGGAAGAAGACTTAGGTAATGGTACATCTCGAACGGTGCTGAAGTTGAAAAAACATTTGGCGCCGATTAAGGTAGCAATTATTCCGCTGAAGAAGAATAATGAACAAATTATGGCCAAATGCCATGAGCTGAAAGCCAAATTGATGAAGCTCGGTATCGGTCGTGTGGCGTTGGAAAACACCGGCAATATCGGCAAGGCTTATCGCCGTCATGACGAAGTCGGCACCCCGCTGTGCTTAACGGTAGATTTTGAAACGATTGAACAACAGCCGGAAAGCGTAACATTGCGTGACCGCGATACAATGGAGCAAATTCGCGTCAATACGGCGGATTTGGCGGACTATTTGCGCAACTATTTCTTATAATCAGGTGGGGCGCAGATGAGTTATCGGGCGCAAAATCTGCCGGCGGAAAAGCATTGTTTCTTCGGTGCCGAAGGTGGAATTTCGGCGGGCATTTATGCGTCGCTGAATACCAATTTGAGCAGTCGTGACAGCCGTGATAACATTTTGCGCAATTTTGAGCGAATCGCCGCGCATTTTAAGATGCACCGGCAAAATATGGCAACCGTGCGGCAAAATGTTTCCGATATTGCCGTTTGGGTGGAAGCGCCGACGTGGTTTGAAATAACTGCAGATGCTATGGCAACGGATAATCCCAATGTTTTACTTGGTATTAAAACGGCCGATTGTGCGCCGGTGCTGTTGGCTGATTATCAAAACGGTGTGATTGGGGCGGCGCATGCCGGTTGGCGCGGTGCTTATAAGGGTGTGATTGAAAATGCGGTGGCGCTGATGGTGGCACATGGTGCCAAAGTGCAAAATATTGTTGCCGCCATCGGTCCGTGTATGCAGCAAAAATCGTTTGCCGTTCAAGCCGATATGCGCGACGTTTTACTGGCGCAAAATGCCGATTATGCGCGTTTTTTTATCACACAAGACGACCACACTTTTTATTTTGACCTCAGCGGTTTTGCAGCGACCAAGTTGCGCGGTTTGGGCATTCAAAACATAGATATTTCGCCGATAGATACTTATTCGGATAGCGGTTATTTCAGTTTTCGGCGCAATACTCATCTGGGCTTAATCAAAGCGCCAAAAGATTATCCGACGCAACTTTCATGTATAAGGTTGTAAAATGAGCAAGATTATTCAACATCTGTTATCGTTTTGGGAAGAAAGAGAAGACGCGCCGATAGAAATGTTGGTATTGCATTGCAGTGCGCATACGCCGCTGGAAATGATTGGCGTTTTGACTGAGCGCCGGCTGAGTGCACACTATATTATCGGTGAAGACGGGCAAATTTTGCAACTGGTGCCGGAAGAAAAACGCGCTTGGCACGCCGGCGAAAGTTTTTGGCGCGGCAAAAGGATGCTCAATCGCTATTCCATCGGCATTGAGCTGAGTTCGCCGTCAATGGGGCAGGCGGCTTATCCGGCGACACAAATAAAAGCTTTGAGCAATTTGTGCCGGCAAATTATGGCGCGCTATGGTATAAGGCCGCAAAATGTGGTGGCACATTCCGATGTGGCACCAACGCGTAAACCCGATCCGGGCATGGCTTTTCCGTGGCAAAAATTGGCCGAAAAAGGAATCGGTTTGTGGTATGATTTGACCGATGCCGCTAAGGTGGCAGAAGACGATGTAGCGGTGCTTTTGGCGCAAATCGGTTATGATGTGAGCGATTTGGCGGCGGCATCTTATGCTTTTTGTCGGCATTTTGCCCCGCAATATGTGCAAAAAATTGGCGATATATATGCGCTGATTGAAAATGTTTATCCGGCAGATTTTGCTTTGCCGGCCGAGTGTTTGCCGATTTTGCAAGCCTGTGCGTGGAAATATAATCACATAAAATAAAAATACTTGACAAAAAATATCGTAGGCGTTATATTAACAGTAACGTTTTAATTTTTTATATATGGATTTTATCAAGAAGCTTTTTAAAAAGGCCAAAAAGGTTGAGCTCGCTCTTGTGCAAGTAGTAACCTCAGACAATGTTGAACATTACCGTTGGTGTAAGCTGGATTCTCTTTCCATTGAGCCGCTGGATGCTGTGATGGCGTGGAAGGATGATGAACTGCCATTTGGTAAGTTTATGCAGATTGACAGATGCGCCTCGGATGATCCAGAAAACCGCTACGAAATGAACAAGCGTGAACTGGCGGTGGAGAATGGTAAAGGTGAACTGTATTGCGCTCACGGGTTCAATAACCAGCCACACTATCTCTGGTCTGAGACGTCTCTTGACGTCATCTGTGCCGACTTCGGAAATGTGTTCTGCTCTGATAAGGCCGAACTCACAGGTGTGGTGACTATCAGAATTGTCAACGTGGGAGATGCATTCTGCTACAAGGGCAATTTGTATCGGTTGATACGTGATGACAAGTCGCTCAAGATTGTGCACGAAGAGATTTAATGCAAAAGCCACTCGGGAGAGTGGCTTTCTGCTTTTTAAAACAGATTTGTTATAAATGGGGTATTTAATTTTTTGTATTTTGGTTGAATTTGCAACAAAAGGACTTATTATAAGGTATCATTAACCAAAGAAAAGGAGTGCGTTATGGAATTTTATAAATGTCCGCGTTGCGGCAATATTATTACTTTTCTGCACAAATCAGGTGTTATGCCGGTTTGTTGCGGCGAACCGATGCAAAAAATTACCGAAAATACGGTTGATGCTGCGCTTGAAAAGCATGTGCCGGCCGTTACGCGTGAAGATAACAGCATATTTGTTCAAATCGGCAGTGTGGAGCATCCGATGATTGAAGCGCATTATATTGAATGGATTGCTGTTGAAACAGAAAATCGTTATCAAATTAAATATTTGCATCCGAATGAAAAACCTGAAGCAGTGTTTGATATTGCTGAAGATGCGCAAAAAATTAAGGTTTATGAGTATTGCAATTTACATGGTTTGTGGTCTGCAGAAATATAAATCAGATCATAAATTCTCAAATAAAACGCTCTCTTTGCAAAAAAGAGAGCGTTTTATTAGGTTCAACAACAATAATATTTTAGAAGTTATATTGATATTGCAACGCAACCATATTGCTGTGGTTATGATACTTCACATCCAGATCAGCCTTTTGATCATGCGTGCTTCCGTGCATCATGAATAAGTGCGCATAACCGAAGTCAAATTGATGATGACCGGTTTTATAGCTGGCACCGAGTGATGTCCAAATACGATCGGTATCCGGAATACGATTGGTGCGGAAACTGTTGTTCCTTGACGGTGATTGGTCCCAAGCAACGCCTCCACGCAATGTCCATTGGTCATTCATATAATATTCCTGACCGAGGGCAACTGTCCATGCGTCTTTCCAGCGATATTCAACATCCAGATTTTGTCTCATAGGCCATGTTGATTCGCCAGGGAATACATAAAAACGATGCCATTGAACATATTTTACCGTAGCTTCGGTACCCCATTTTTCGTTCCATCTGTGGTAAGCTGATAACATCCAGCTGGCCGGCAATTCCGGATCAGATACCGAATGATATGTGCCGGTTACGTCTGTATGGAACATCATTTGTCCGATGGCATCAAACGTTGCATCACCTTCAATGTAATGCTTACCTTTTGTTTTTTGTGTGCTCTTAAAGCGATAAGATAAGCCAACGCGGGTATTTTCATCAAATTCATACATGGCTCCGAGTTGGAAAGCCGAGGTCCAACCTTTAACTTTGAAATCACTGTATCCGTGACCACCAGCTTCCTTAAATGAGTTTATATTAGATGTTAATTCACCGGCAATATGGCGTAAGATGGCACTGGCACCAAGTGATAAGCCGCTATCAAAGCGATAAGCCGTTGATAAGTTGGTATCAATTACTTCCAAATAAGATTTACGAGCACCGCCGCCTGATTCGGTGGCTACGTTGCTATCGTGTTTATATTTGGTGGAAAGGCCGTAAGGAACATATACACCAAAACCCAAAAACCACTTATCATTAACGTTCCATTGGCTCATAAAGCTTGGCAGCGGCACAAAATAATCCATCTTGTCCGTGCCGTATTTACTTTTAGCTTTGGAAGCAATTTCCGTAAAAGCAATACCTAATTGCATGCCGGAATTTTTGTTAGCAGTCATACCGGCCGGATTGTAACCCATAGCCGAAAAATCATCCCCCATAATACCAGAACCGGCAAAAGAGCGACCTAAACCGGTGGCTGAAAATTCATTTAATTGGTAACCGGCAGCATGCGCTTGCGTTGCTCCCATAATCAGCGCTAAGGCCGTAAAAGTAAGTTTTTTCATATTCAGTCCTTTTCTAAATTAGTACTGAAATTAAGCTATCATAACGCTTTCGCGGTCGCAACCGTAACAAATTTTTTTTGATGGTTTCCTTAAGGATACTAATTTATTTTTCGGGGGATTGATCAATGTTTTGCTGTGCTTAGTCTGTGGATAACTTTTTACGCCGCGCTTAACATTAATTTAATAAAGACTATATAATCTGACACAAATAAAACATTTTTATGAAAGGGGCAGTAATGGCTACAGTTAACGAAACAGAATTTTCCGATATTTATATCATTCCGGACGGCACGGCCTATATTTGGGGACGTAAAACACCGAGCGGACTTGTTCCAACCAAGCCAGATGATTATGACGAATTTTATCAGTTGCTTAAAGATACATTTGATGGCGAAAATCCGAGCTATTTGGTTAAATTTAAGGGGTTGAACTATCGTATTGAGCGCACGGTAACGTTGGATGGTGAACAATTCTGCGCTCGTAAAATGCCTCATTCCGTGCCGGATATTAACAAACTCGGTATGGATGAAAAATTACTTAATTATTTGAAGGGATTGAGCGGTGCCCCGGGATTGATTCTGTTAGCCGGTACGACGGGTTCCGGTAAAACAACCACATTGTCGGCGTTGTTGCGTGAGTTTTTAATTCGTGACGGCGGATATGCGTTTACATTGGAAGATCCGGTAGAAATGCCGCTTGATGGCACATATCATACCGTTAACGGAGAACTCGGAATTTGTAAGCAGATGACGCCTCCGGGAGGTTCGTGGGAAGCTGGTTTGAAGTCAATGTTGCGCTCAAAGCCTCGTTATGTGTATTTGGGCGAGATTCGTGATCCTGAAATTGCTTCAGAAG
>JAZNQW010000180.1:0-3814 GCA_045590435.1 Alphaproteobacteria bacterium
AATAAGCATAAAAATCTTAACATTTTTGTATCCTTTTAAATTAATTTGCTTGGATTGTAGCAAAAAATTATGTATAAACTATTAAAAATTTATAAAAAATAAAGGATTTTTTACGCCCATGATGAAAACCGGTTATTTGGATATGAGCAAAATTGTGCGTTCGCCGCATATTGTGAAACTATTTGAAGCTGTGGAAGAGCACGGAGGTTCCTTGCGCTTTGTTGGAGGTGCGGTACGTGATACTTTAGCCGGCTTAAGCGGTTTTGATTTAGATTTAGCCACCGATTTGTCGCCTGACGAACTGTCGGAAGCGTGCATGGATTTCCGACTTAAAACCATGCCGATCGGACTTAAATCAGATACTACCGGTGTTATTATCGATAATCAGATTCTGGAAGTGGCCTCGCTGAAACGTGACATTCAAATCGACGCAACTCATGTCGAAGAAGTTTTTACCGAAGACTGGAGCGCCGACGCGGCACGACGCGACTTGACCATTAATGCCGTATATGCTGATTTGCGCGGCAATGTGTTTGATTATTATAACGGCATCAGTGATTTGGAGAACGGAATTGTGCGTTTTATAGGCAGTGCCGAAGCCCAAATTCGCAAAGATTACTTGCGTATCATGCGTTTTTTCCGCTTTTATTCAAAATTCGGCAAAGGTCCGATGGATAAAGAAGCGTTGGAGGCTTGTATTAAACTGAAAGACGGTCTGCGTGGCGTGGCTATTGAACGCGTGCGCGACGAGCTGTTTAAACTTTTGGTAACACCGAAAGTAACTGAAGTGATGCGTGTGATTTATGACAATAATATTTTGGGTTATTTCTTACCGCCGTCAAATCATTTAGATACCCTGCAACGACTAACTCAAATTGTGGCAGACGCCCAATATGAAGGAAATTTTTTACGGCGCTTGTTTGTGCTTTATGAACCAAACGCCAGCGAAGCGGAAAACATTGCCGGTGCTCTACGTTTTACCAAAAAACAAAAAGAAATTTTTATCAAATGGGCAAAAATTAATTTAGATGCCGAACGTATGGTTTCACCGCAAGAGCGTTTGAAATGTGTGTATCGCTATGGCAAGCAATGGCTGATTGATAAGATTTTGCTTGAGTTGGCGATTCATAATTTACATATCAGTCGGTTAAGTGATGTGCTGCGAGAAATAGAAAATGCCGTTGTGCCGATTTTTCCGCTCAGAGGGCGTGATGTGGCCGATAAAATTAAAGATGGCGCAAAAATCGGGCGAGCATTGGCTGTTTTGGAACAACGGTGGATTGATAGTGATTTTACTTTAACCCGCGACGAATTATTGCAATCACTCAAAGCATAAAATTGATAGTTGTTTTGCTTGACGTTTGGTGCTTTTTACGCTTAAATTAAATAACGTTTTTTTAGGAGATTGAAGATGTTGGTATTTGAAATTTGCGGTTATGTGGCTGGTATTTGCACGGCAATTTGCTTTTTACCGCAAACGATTAAAACCATTCGTACGCATGATGTGGCCGGATTGTCATTACTCAGTTATGCCATTTATGCACTGGGCATGATATGCTGGATTATTTACGGCTATTATTTAGATTCGCTACAGATGATAATTTTCAATGCGCCATCTTTACTATGTGCGCTGATTATTATCGGACAAATTTTACACCAAACACATGGAGAACAAAAAAAATGAAAATTTTAGCTTTTGACGTGGGCGGCACTAAAACAGCTTATGCTTTGGTCAACGGACTAGGTCAAATAGATTCGGAAATAATTACGGTAAGCACGCCGCAGAATTGTAACGACATTGCTGAAATTTTTCAAAAAGCAACCACAAAATATAAAGTGGATGGCTTAGCGGTGGCTACGGCCGGTGTAGTTTTTAATAACCATGTTTTAGGTAAGCCGAATAACCTTCCTGTCGGCTATGAAAAAATTGATTTCAAGGAAATTACCGGTTTGCCATATAGGCTTGAAAACGATGCGAATGCTGCTGTTTGGGCTGAATACAAAGTGGGTGCATTGAAAAATATGCATCAAGCTATGATGTTAACGTTAGGGACAGGTGTTGGCTGCGGATTGATTTTGAACGGCACACTTTATTATGGTAAAACCGGAGCGGGCGGTGAGGTGCGCTATCCGTTTGCCGGTTATGATTTGGCTAAAAATGCGCAACAGCAAGGGTTAAATGAAACCGATTGCTTTAAAATTTATGATTTGGCACGTCAAGGTCAATCTGCCGCACTTAGAGCTTATGAAGATTGGCAAAAAAGCATGGTCGAAGCACTGACAAACATTAACAGATTGTTGGATATTGAGGCCGTTACGCTTTCCGGCAGTTTGGCAAAGATTGTAAATTATGCTCACGTTGAATCAGCGGTGAATGCGCGCACATATCGCAATCCGCTCAAAGTATTACCGGCTAAATGCGGGCAAGCTGCCGGTTTGATTGGTGCAGCATTACTTTTTAAGGAGAGTATGAATGGCTAAATGGCGCATAATCGGCATTATGACCGGAAACTCTATGGATGCGATTGATTTGGTCTTAACCGAGTTTGACGGCGATAAGATGCGCGATATTTGCAGTTACAGTGAACCTTATGATGCTTCGCAAAAAGAAATGATGAACGGTTTGCGTCGTCGTGTTTGTGAAAATAAAATGACGGCAGACGATATGATAAAGGATGCGCTGTTTATAAATGCACACTGGCAGTATATTGAAGGTATTGCCAACGCCGTTAACGAAATGTGTGCTGAATTCGGATTACAAAAGAATCAAATTGATGCGATTGGTTTTCATGGTAAAACACTTGATCATAATCCGCCCTCAATGGCAGCACAAAATGGTGAACCGCCGTTTACAACGCAAATGGGATCGGCTCAACTTTTAGCAAATTTGACCGGCATTCCGGTAATTAACGATTTTCGCTCGGCATTGATAATGAACGGTTTTGAGGGCGCGCCGTTGGCCGGTCCTCATAATGCTAACATTGCGCGCGTGGAAGGTGAGGGATGCTATTTTAATGCCGGAAATACATCTAATTTAGCGTGGATTAAAGATGGTGTTGTGCAAATCAGCTGGGACGCCGGTCCGTTTAACGAATATGTGGACGGTTGGGTAAGGCTGTATAAGAACGAAGCCATGGATGCCGAGGGGGCATATGGCAAAAAAGGTAAACTTATGCCGGAATTATTGCAGGAGTTGTTTGACAGAGGGCGCAACTATTATATGTTGCAACCGCCAAAATCCGGTGATCCGGCTTATTATCATACTGCCGAGATTTTTGCGCATATTTGTGCCGAATATGGCAACCCGCAAACAGATGAAAAATTATTTTGTAATGTGATGCGCACGTTGGAAACATTTGCCGGTTATATTGCGGCATATGCATTAGGACAAACACCTGAGAATATTGAATTGATACCGAATATTGTTCTGTTTGGCGGAGGGTGGCACAATCCGGTGGCCTTAAAGGCATTCCAAGATTGTCTGCCAAACAAGGCATCATATATTTTAGATGAACATAAGGCTTTTTTTGCGGCGTTGGCAGCACGTTGGCCACAGCGACCGGAAGTAAAATATTCTGCTTTCGGGGCCTTCATGGAGGCTCGGTTATTTGCTGATTTGGCGCGTTGTTATTTAGAACAAAAAAGTTGGCCTTTGCCGGAATTGAAAGGTAAAGCGCTGATTTTGGGAAATGCACGGTTTCCGTTTGCAGGTGAGGTAAATGATTTTGTGGGGTGCGCCGCTCGAGGTTGGCAAAAAAAGATTAATTGTTAACCTTCATCATCTAAGTTAGAAATGCGGATATAAAAAAACTCC
>JAZNQW010000181.1:0-9440 GCA_045590435.1 Alphaproteobacteria bacterium
ACTTTTTTCTGAATTTCATCAATAGTCGTTTTGCGGTCAATCGAGCGCAACATGTCTTTAAGCACGTCTTGTGTCATATCCAACGTGATTTCACGACCGGATAACAGCTGCGAATGTGCGGCGATTCGTTTTAGGGAACCTTCCAACTCACGAATGTTAGAAACAATTTTCTGAGCCAGGAATTCAGCCACATTTTGCGGTAAAGCGATATTCATTTGTGCCGCTTTTTTGCGCAAAATACCTAAACGTAAATCAAAATCTGTCGGCATAATATCAGCCACTAAGCCACTGTTTAAACGCGATTTTAAACGCCCTTCAATACCATCTAAATCATTCGGTGATTTATCAGCCGAAAGAATAATCTGACGACCGCCCTCCATCAGCGAATTAAAGGTATAGAAAAATTCATCTTGGGTTTTTTCTTTGTTGGCCAGAAATTGCACGTCATCAATCATTAAAACATCAACGGCACGGAACTGTTCTTTGAATGCAGCGGTGTCTTTATAACGCAACGCATTGACAAACTTATATAAAAATTGTTCGGCAGACATATAAAGTACATGGCGTGTCGGATCATTCTGCTGAATATATTGTGCAATGGCGTGTAATAAATGGGTTTTACCCAAGCCGACGCCCGAATATAAGAACAACGGATTAAATGAAACGTTTCTCGATTCGGCAACTTTGTGTGCTACGGCATAAGCAAACTCATTCGTTTTTCCAACTACAAAATTTTCAAAGGTATAAGCCGGATTGAGTTTGGTTGACCATGCATCATCATTTTGCGCCAACGGATTACTGAATGTTCTTGGCCCGTAAAAAGAGTGCGGTGTTGGTGTGCTTTTAATTTTATCAAGCAAATCACGTGAAGTGGCGTTTTCAACAATAAATTCCACTTGACGAATATCCGGATTCTTATGCTCCCAAATTTTATGAATGCGATCGGAGTAATGAGCAATAACCCAGTTTTTCATAAAGGCGGTCGGTGCACAAATACGCATCACACCATTATCAAAAGAACTGACGCTCAACGGCTTTAACCAACTGTCAAAAGCCGTAGCACCGAATTCCATTTTTAATTGATTACAAATTTCATCCCATTGGTTATGAATAGATAAGTCTTCATTATATGTTGCTTCTTCAGCCATTTTTCTTTCTTTCCCGTTTCTAATAAAATTAACCAAAAGATGGCAGGTGCACAGACCTGCGTAAACAGAAAATTGTTTGGTTTGATGAACCTTTTCAGTTCTACGAAATTACCTCAACTGATAAAACCGTTTTAGTTTTATTCAGACCGTTTCGGCTTTCATAATACTGAACAAATTTCTGTTTTTCATCTGCTCAATTTTCTCAACTTGTTATGCGTAATTTTTTTTGCGTATAATTTTTTCAAGTTGAATTTCGTAAATAAATTGTTAACAGGAAAAAAACAAAATTCAATAGAACTTTTTGCGAACATTGCAATTAATTTTCTTGACAACGGATTCTTGCAGAGTCGCGGCTTATCGCCATATTTTGACACAAAAAAACGCACACTGAATCCTGTAAGGAGACAATCTGCGTTAATACGAAAAAATGTAGATTCTCTATAAAATTAGAGCGCTTTAATTTTCTGAGCCAAACGAGAAATAGTGCGTGAAGCTGTATTCTTATGGAACACACCTTTTTGTGCAGCGCGCATCATTTCGCATTCCGCTACCCGTAAAGCTGCTGTTGCCGCTTCTTTATCATTAGCGTTAATCAAAGCGTCAACCTTCTTCACAAATGTTCTGACGCGACTACGACGTGCACCGTTAATCATGGCACGTTTATTATTTCTAACTATTCTTGTTTTTGCCGATTTATGATTGGCCATATTATTTCTTCCTATTCTGATATTGTTAAAACAAATTTTATTCTGCTAGATGTTATAACCACCACAAAGGGAATAAGTCAACAAAATTTTTACATTTTTTTTATTTTTTACTTCTATGCGGATTCACGGCTTTGTTTTAACCGTAATTCTGACCATCAGCGGCGTATGATTTTCTTTAACCACTTCAAGTGTTTCGCCTTCGCGATAGAAAAGCAAATCATTTCCTCGATTCCCCTGATAAATCCACCCCAGTTGCGGTAACGATTCCTTATAAAAGTCGGCAATTTGGGAAAATGCAATTTTCTTTTTGCCGGAAGCAACGGTTAAATATGCTTCAAGCAAACGTGTTTCTTCATTACCGAACGAAAAATCATCTTGTGTAATTTGTGACATTCCTTCCGGTAACGGCACATCATCCATGCCGTCAACAAAAGTTGTTGGCTCGGCAGCTGATAGCGATCCGATTCCCAATATTAGCACGAATACCAAAACATATTTCAGCATAATCATTCTCCTACTTTTGTAAGGTGGCGCAATAAAAAGTTGAGCGACCGCCCAAAACGGTTTTCTGAATGCCACCGGTCTTATCAATTGCGCACCGACATTGTGGACAGCGTAATCCAGTTTTGTTGTAAACACAATGACTTTCTTGAAAATATCCGATATTCCCGTCGGGGTGAACATAATCATGAATGGTGGAACCGCCGGCTTGAATGGCCAATTTGAGCACCTGTTGTGTATATTTAATGATTCGTTTTACTTCGGCAAGTGTTATGGATTCGGCTGTTCTGTCAGGTCGGATTCGTGCCAAATATAAAATTTCCGAAGCATAAATATTGCCGATTCCGCATACAATGGTTTGGTCTAAGAGAGCAACTTTAATGTCGGTTTTTTTATGTGCCAATTTAGCGGCTAAATATTCGGGGGTGAACGATTTATCCCACGGATCTGGTCCTAAATGCGTCAATAAGGGATGCTGTTGCCATGTTTCGGTAGCACATAAGGCAATTAATCCAAAGCGCCGCGGATCGTTATAAATTAAGCAACCGTGTGTTGTTTCAATAATGACATGATCATGTTTTTGTGGTTCATACGGTATTTGCGCGGATTCTATTTTAATTTTGCCGCTCATGCCAAAGTGCCAAATAATAGTTAAATCATTACTTAAATGCATTAACATATATTTTGCTTTACGATCGAAAGATTGGATTTGCGCACCGATAATGCGATCGGTAAAATCTGCAGGAATATTTTGTCGTAACCGTGGCTGATTGACCGTAACGCTTTTGATTTTTGCGCCTTTCATAACGGATTCGACGGCACGCTTAATGGTTTCTACTTCGGGTAATTCAGGCATTTACATTCTCCTTATATAAATTATAACTAACAAAAAAATGTTTGCAAATGACTTGCCTAAATTTATAAACAGCGTTAAAATGAAACGTTTTTTGAAATAAAATGATGGAAAAATGATTAGACGAGCTAAGAAATATTATGCCCCGCAAAACGATAAGACCGAGCATGAGTGCGCTCATCCGGGATGCACGGAAAAGGGGGAATATCGAGCACCTAAAGACAGGCGACTGAAAGAGTATTACTGGTTTTGCCTTAAACATGTTCAAGAATATAATGCCAAATGGAATTATTATTCTGACGAAAGCTGGGAAGATGCGGAAGCGGCCGAAGCCGAAGCAAGGAAACGTAAAATGCACTTTCAAAGAGGATTCTCATCTAAAGTACACTATCAATTCGGTTACGATTTATGGGATGAAGCCTCGTTTTTCGATTCGGGTTACAGCAACAATACGGATCATAATCACGAATACTCGCGTGACGGCATTTATTTTACTTATGAAGAGCGGCGTTATATTCGTGTTTTAGAAATGAATATTCGTGACATTACACCTGATTCGCTGAAAAAGCAGTATAAAAAATTAGCTAAGAAATATCATCCGGATATCAATAAAGATGATGCCAATGCCGAAGAAAAATTTAAGCAAATTTCAGCGGCGTATCAGGCATTGAAAGAAAAGTTTGAACGGTTACCGAATTATAATTTCGATTCGTTTTAATAAATATTGATTTATGCAACAGACTTACGGTAAATAAACTGTTTGATTAAACACATTAGCCAAGAAAAACAAACTGACAAAACAAATGCCGAGAGCCATTACCGGTGCGGCTATCCAGCCAACCATAATTTTACCTATAATGCCCCAGTCTATGGTGCGTCCACCCTTGGCTAAACCTAATCCGACAATTGCACCGATAACCGCTTGTGTGCTTGAAACAGGTACCAATGGCAATGCCGGCAGAGAATGCTCAATTAACCAGTTATGAAGCGAAACGGATGAAAACAGTAATAAAACCAACGATTGCGCTAAGACCACAATTAATGCTAACATAGGTGTCATCCGCATCAAACTGTTACCGAGCCGCATAATCACCCTTTTGGAATAGGTCAGAATACCAACGCCGATAGCCAAAGAACCCAGTAAAAACAGCACTTGTTCCGGATTTAAGGTCAACAATGAACCGATATGCACCGGTTTAAATGGACTTGACGGCACAAAAACGCCGACCACGTTGGCAATGTTATTTGCTCCTAAGGCGTAAGCACCAAGTGCAGCGGTTAAAATCAAACCGATTCGTGTTAGCTGATCAAGCATTAAAAGGTGCATACTGGAATATTTAAGCAGTTTCTTGATGATAAAATATAAAATAACGGCAATAACGCCGGAAATAAGCGGGCAGATAATCCATGTCATGCAAATTTCGGCCAATGTTTCATAATCGGTTTGTTTGTCGGCATACAAGTTCCAACCGACAATGGCACCGACAATAGCTTGTGAGGTAGAAACAGTTACTCCCATACGTAACACAAAATAAACCGCCAACGCTGCCGATAGAGCCACCATAAACGCACCGGCCAACGCATTGACCGCGCCGAGCGCACCCAACGTTTCACTGGTTCCCGCACCACCGAATACGGCGCCCAGGACCACAAATACTGCGGCCACGGTGGCAATAGTGCGAAATCGCACCATTTTAGATCCGACCGCTGTGCCGAAAATATTGGCGGCGTCATTTGCACCGAGTGACCAACCCAAAAACAAACCGCTGCTTAAGAAAAATAAATAACTTAAATCCATCAGATGTCTCTTTTAATGGTGAAAATTAATACGGCATCAATACAATCTTCGGCTTTGTCAGCCACATCAGCCAAATCACCGATTAAAGTATTCAACTGAATTTTATGGGCTAATTCCATGTTTGAATCAAAGACGTCTTGCTTAAGTGCTGCCCAAGTTTTATCGCTTTCGTGCTCTAAAAAATAAACCTTACGCGAATAATCGCGCACCGTAGCAAAGTCGCGGAAGAAAGCGCGCGAGCAAATAACCATATTTTCGGCGCACTCGCAAACTTGCTTAACAAGCAAACGAAACTTGGCTTGAAAATCAGCAGGAATCTCGGGCTGTTCAATATAAAATTTGTGTGCCACTTCATCAAATTCATTGATAACCTTATCAATATTTTCCACCAACATCAAAACGTCGGCACGCAAGTCCGGAATAAGATTACGAATATATAAACGACTTTCTATTTCACGACGTAAATCATCTGCCTTAGATTCGATATTTTTAATTTTTTTACTGGCCCGCCGATAATTCGGACTGCGTCCTTCCTGCAAATAGATTTCAAACGCTTCTTTAAAATACAAAGAACTTTCTATGACCTTATCATGCATTTCATCAATTTTTTGCTCTAACTCATGGGCGCCGGAAAATAACGAAAATTTCATATTAAACATTTTTATCTCCTTAAAATACCCTCATGTTGTCGCAAAAAAGCACAAATGTCTATATCTTTTTTAAAGACTTGCAAAAAATAAAAAAGCGGATTATGTTAAAGCTGTTTAAACAATAAATTATTTGAGGAATAATACTGATGAAAAATTTTTCGATTCTTTTATCAACTGTTGCCATTATTTTGGCGGCTGTTGCCACAATTAAAACATACAAAACAACAGATGGAGCGGTTTCAAGTGACTTTGCTGTCGAAGTGGCTGAGGCCTTGAAGAGCAATCCGCAGATGATTGTAGATGCAATGCAAAAATATCAAGAAGATATGCGTGCCGCTGAAGAAAAGGCTGCGCAAGAAGCAATGGCTAAATATATAGACGAAATTAACAGCAGTGCCAATGCACCGTTTGTTGGTCCGGAAGATGCCAAAGTTGTTGTCGTAGAATTCTTTGATTTCTCTTGCGGTTATTGTAAGCGTTTAGCTCCGGAACTTGAAAAAGTTGTGGCAGACAACAAAGATGTTAAATTCATCTTTAAGCCGTTAACATTTGTGGCTCCTGGACTTTCTGCATATCAGGCAAAAGCAGCATACGCAGCAGACAAGCAAGGTAAATTCTCTGAATTTTATAAAGAAGTGATGGGGTTTGCCGGCCGTATGACGGAAGCAAATGTTGACGAAGTAGCCAAAAAAGTCGGTTTAGACGTGGCTAAATATAAAGCAGATTTGGCTTCTGATGAAGTTGCGGCAAATATGAAGGCTGTCAGTGAATTGGCACAAAATATTTCAATTTCAGGTGTGCCGGCTGTTTTAGTAAACGGTAAACCTGTAATGGCTATGCGTGCGAATGAACTGCAAAATGCCATTGATGCTGCTAAATAATTTTAATTTAGAATAAGAAAATAGCCCTGCAAAGGGCTGTTTTCTTTTTTATTTTTTTTAATGCTGAATATGATGAACGCTATTCCGTCAGTTTCCGTTATCATTCCGGTTTTTAATGTAGAACGATATTTATCGCGTTGTTTGGATTCGATTATCGGACAATCGTTAGAAAATATTGAAATTATATGCATTAATGACGGTTCAACCGATGGTAGCGCCGAAATTTTGCGAAAGTATGCCGAAAAAGATAAGCGGGTTAAAATTTTGAATCAAGAAAACAAAGGGTTATCTGCCACACGCAATCGCGGTTTGAATGAAGTGAGGGGATCCTATGTGTTTTTTGTGGATTCGGATGATTATTTACATCCGCAAACGTTGGAAATATTTTATAGGACAGCGCAAAAAACAAATGCGCCGATTGTTATCAGTACCAAGTTTTGCCGTTTAGGTAAGCAAGCGGAAAACACCAAAATTTATGACATTACTAAGGTACGCAGCAAAGTCTCAAATAATCCGCTTAAAGATTTGTATACAACAAAAAATCGCTATATTTCGGCGGTAGCGTGGAATAAGTTATATCGCACTGACGTGGTGAAAGATTTTCGCTTTATTGAGGGAATATATTTTGAAGACTGGCCGTGGACGGCTTGTTTGTTTGCTTCCATAGATTCGTTTGCCTCTATTGACGAATGTTTATACCATTATAATACGACATCTCCGTCAATTATTCGCAGCTGTTTTTCAACAAAAAAAGTGGACGACTATTTTACCGGTATTCATTTTGTTTATCATTATTTTATGCAACATAACAAAATGACCAAATGGCCGTTGGTGCGTCGTAAACGGATTGCTCAGTCATTAAAAATGCTACTGTCAAAAATCAGTAAAAGTTTTGAAAATTCAGATGAACTTGAACGCCTTTTTAAAAGAGAATATCAATCGTTAGCGCACAAAGGCGTTGTCAAATTCAGAGAATTATCGTTGAAAAGCCAGTTTAGATTATTGCGCTTGTTATGGCATCAACGCCAACACTAAATTAAATTTACATACAACCGTTTGTTTCCTTAGCATAACGAGCATAATCAGCGTAAAATGCCTTCAAGTTTTCTTTTACCTTATAATTAACGGAATTTTTCGGATATTCGCCCTTAGCATTAAGTTTTCCGGCTTTTACGCCCGTTAAAATTTCAATGCCGTCATCTACAGTGTCAATGGCATAAATAGTAAATTTTCCTTCTTCAACAGCCTGAACAATATCATTGCGCAACATTAAGTTTTCAAGATTTGTTCGTGGAATGATAACACCTTGTGTTCCGGTTAAGCCTTGATGACAACATACGTCAAAAAATCCTTCAATTTTTTCGTTAACGCCGCCAATTGGTTGAATTTCTCCGAACTGATTAATAGAGCCGGTTACGGCAATACTTTGTTTAATAGGTATGCCGCTGATGGCCGACAACATACAGTAATATTCGGTAGAAGAAGCGCTGTCGCCGTCTACACCTCCGTAAGATTGTTCAAATACAATTGAAGCGGAAAGAGAAAGTGGCATATTTTTTGCAAAACGATTCGCTAAGAGTGATTTCAGAATCAACACGCCTTTGGTATGAATTGGACCACTCATATCTATTTCGCGTTCAATATCCACAAAATCGCCCTTGCCGATACGCACTTGCGTTGTAATACGTGCCGGTTTACCGAAAGAATAATTCGAAAAATCGTAAACCACCAATCCGTTAATTTGTCCCACGCGTTCTCCTTTAACATCCATCAAAATTGTGCCACACTTAATCTGCTCTAACATATCCTTTTTAATGCGATCTAAACGATATATTTGGGCATCTATGGCTTGATCGATATGGTTTTTGCCAATTTGTTTGGAATTGGATTGACGCGCCCAATAGTCTGCTTCGCGCAATAAATCGCCAATAGATGAAATATGGGCCGTCAGTTTATTGCAATTACCGGCCAATCGCGAGGCATATTCAATGACACGGGCAACAGCCTGTTTATTAAGCGAGCGCAGTCCTTTCTTTTTAGACAGTGACCCGATCAATTTAGCATATTCCACTTCGTTTTCGTCGGTTCGGTCCATAATAATACCGAAATCGGCTTCCACTTTGAAGAAATCACGGAAATCCGGATCGCGTTCACAAAGTAAATCATAAATTTCAAAATCGCCGGTCAAAACCACTTTGACGTCAAGCGGAATAGGTTGCGGGTCAAGAGAAATAGTGGTGAAACTTGTTTCTTCGTTTGGTGCTTCAATTTTTATGCTTTTAGATGCAATCGCGCGTTTCAGTGAATCCCAAGCAAACGGCTGTTCCAAAACTTTACGAGCATCTAAGAGTAAGAAACCGCCATTGGACTTATGCAAAGCACCGCCTTTAATTAAAGTAAAGTCAGTTAACAATGCACCGTATTGTTGGATTCGTTCAACCTTACCGACTAAATTACCTTGAGTAGGGTGATCAAGTGTAACAATTGGTGCGCCGGATTCCGGTTTATGTTTGACAATGACATTCACTTTTAATTTAGCAAACTTATCTTCTTCCGGTTGTTTCATACGGCTTAATAAAGCGCTGATCGGATCTTCCTCACCGTTGACAGATGAAGTCTTGTTCTCAGGTAAATATTCATCTATGTTTTCTAAGATATTGTTCTGAATGGATTTTAAGAAGCGTGCGGCTTGCGAAATTTTACGATATTTTTGGCGCAAATTATCAATCGGTTCTTTAACGGCAGATCTAACAAATTTCTCACGCAATGCGTCAATTTCATGTTTTTGTTTCTCTTCCCAATGCGGCAGAGTTTGAGTGGCATTTTCAATTTCCTCCTGCATGGCGTTCAAATCTTCCATGACTAACTTTTTCTCATCCTCCGGCAACTGGTCAAACGCATC
>JAZNQW010000182.1:0-6041 GCA_045590435.1 Alphaproteobacteria bacterium
ACCACGGCACCTTCAATTCCGATAAATGACCATAAAGTCACTAACATTGTGCTTTTAATTTGGGTTGGGATATTGCCCAAATCCATAGTCGATTTTTCGCCCCAAAAGTCAAATTCAAATTCTTTAAGTTTAAACATAACCATGGTAACAACAATAAACAGAATTAACGGCACTATTTTGGTTATGGTGCCGATTAAATTGATGATGGTTGCCTGTTTTACGCCGCGTAATACCAAAAAATTAAATCCCCATATTAATAATGAGCCGCCGAGAATAGCCCAAACAGTATTACCGCCGTCAAAATAAGGCGGAAAAAAGTAATTCAAAGAGTCCATGGTAATAACTGCATAACCGACGTTACCGCAAATTTGGCATAACCAATATGACCAGCCGATAATAAATCCGACAAACGGTCCAAAACCTTCACGACTATACATATAAATACCGGTGGTTAAGTCCGGTCGTGCCGCCGATAAAATACGGAATGTATTGGCAATAAAATATACACCGATTCCGGTAATCAGCCAAGCCAGTAAAACTGCACCGACGGAGGCACCTTGTGCCATATTTTGAGGCAAACTGTAAATGCCGCCGCCAATCATTGAACTGACAACTATGCCGGCTAAAACCCAAACGCCTAAGCCGTTTTTATTACTTTTATCGTTAGCTGGTGTGTTTAAGTTTGAGGCTGAGGCGGCTGTTTGTTGTTGATATTTAATCATAAAATTTTCCTTTCTGAAAGATAAAACGGCAGAACAACGTCCGCCGTTTTATACTAATGTTTTATTCAACGTGTGCCGGTTCGGCTGTTTCGAAGTTTAAAAAGCCTAAACAGGTTAAGCAATAACCGAATTGTTGTGTAATATTCAAATAATTATGGAACAATTGGAATTCACTGTGTTTTTCAACACCACGAATTTCCAATTCATGTTTCAGCGAACGGTTCAGCCACATTTCGGCATGTCCCTGAGCTATTTCATCATTAATATGAGTGTCAAAATATTCAACATATTCCGCAGCCCAACCGCCAATCAATTCGCCATTTTTGTCTTTACCCCAGCAAATACCAACGCCGGTAGCTATAGCTTTATGGTTATCACGATTAGCTCCGTTACCGGCCATAATTACTTCTAAAACAGCGCCGTGTTTAAACTGATTAACCACACGATCAACCGGTACAATATTACCATACACTTCTTTCGGTAAAACCGACGTGTATGGCACCACGTTAAAGTTTTCTATTTTAGCCTCTAACAATGCCGAATCATAACAAAAAGTTTCAAATGGTTGCGGCGGAATTCCCTCGTTGGCCTCGCCTGCCCCTTTGGTGATAAATGCTAAAGTCGGATAACGAACTCCATAGGTCATTTTCTTTTCTCCTTCTCTTATTAATGTATGTGTTCGCTGTTTTAGATATGTGCCAAATACGTATTTTAAATAATACTTTGGCTTATATCAGTGCGAAAAATCCCCAAAATGATGTAATTACTTTAAAAACATCTTGATTATTTTTTCAGATTGGCATATGATTACTGTATTAAATGTAATAACGGGCTGTGAAATAGATATATTTCGCAGTCTGCTTTTTCTAGTTTTTTAAAAAGAGAAACAGGAGGCAAAAATGGATAAATTTCCACTGACGAAAGTTGGATATACTTTGTTGGAACAAGAATTAAAAAATCGCAAAGGTGTGGAACGCCCGAACATTATTGCTGAAATAGCCGAAGCCAGAGCTAAAGGCGATTTGTCGGAAAATGCTGAATATTCCGCGGCAAAAGAAAAGCAAAGTTTTAACGAAGGACGTATTCAGGAATTGGAGGCCGTTATCAGCCGCGCTCAAGTAATTGATCCGACCACTATGAGCGGTGATATTGTGCGCTTTGGAGCAACGGTTTTGTTGGCTAATACCGATACCGACGAAGAAAGTGAATATCAAATTGTTGGCGATTATGAAGCTGATATTGAAAAGCATAAAATTTCTCTGTCTTCTCCTTTGGCGCGGGCTTTAATTGGTAAAGAAATCGGTGATATTGCCGAATATTTGGCACCTAGCGGTAAAAAATCGTATGAAATTTTAGAGGTTAAGTGGTTGTAATTATATCATTCTCTTCGAATATTAAAAGAGCGCACATTTAATGAGCGCTTTTATATTTATTCAATTCTAAAAAACAGTTAAAACATACCTTTTTTCTTAAAGTATATAATCACAATAAGAGTAGCAATCAACGATAAAGCAATAACCGTTGCAAACCCGTAAGCCATATTGGCAAACGGAACTGCCACATTCATTCCCCAAAATGTGCCGAGCATGGTCGGAATAGAAAGCACGATTGTGATGGCAGCCAAAAACTTCATAATTTGGTTCACATTGTTGTTAATGATTGAAGCAAAACCATCCATCATGCCTTCCAAAATGGTGCGGTGCATATCCACCATTTCAATAGCCTGTTTATTTTCAATAATCACGTCTTCCAAAAGGTCTATATCATCTTCCGTAAAGGCCAAAACGCCGGAAGAGGCCGGAGATTTAGTCATGCGCAAAATCTTTTCCAGCACCAAATGATTATCGCGCAAAGCCGTGGTAAAGTAAACTAACGACTTTTGAATTTCAATAAGTTGAAACAATTCACGATTACTGGTGGTTTGTTTTAAGGCTTCTTCAATATGTTCCGTTTTGCGATTGATAATGGCCAAATAGCGCAAATAATATTGCGTGATTTTATATAAAATCTGCAGCATAAATTTGGCACGTTCGCGTGTATCAAAGGTTTTAGCCGTGTTTTTATTAAATGAGCTGATAATGCGGTTATCACGCGAACAAATAGTTAAGAAGTTTTTACCGGTATAAACCATACCGCACGGTAACGTGTCAAAATTCCCCTCTTCATCCAACAACGGCAGATTTACAATTACCGAAAAAACACCTTCATCCAATTCTACCCGTGAGCGTTCATCGGCATCCAATGAGTTCTGCACAATATCCGGATCTACTTTGAGCATAGAAGATACTTGCTCAATTTCCTTACCGGACGGATTGATTAAATTAAACCAGGCTTGAGAGACGAATCGAAATTTTTTAAGTTTAACTAATTTACCCGCTTCTTCCGTTTTATATATTTTCAACATATCCGACTCTCCTTTGAGATTAATTCAGGTAAAATCAGTTCTCAATTTGGTGCGGCCAAGAAGACTTGAACTTCCACGGGCTTAGCTCATAACGACCTCAACGTTACGCGTCTACCAATTCCGCCATGGCCGCACATTCAAAACAACTAACAAATATTATAATATTTTATAGAAATCAAGACTTTTTTTGTTCTTTTGTGCTTAAATTTGGTGCAAAATTTCAAAATCGGTCGCAAAATAACGTATGCCACACAAAATAGAATAAACATCATATAAAGCATTATGTTCATCTAAATGTAAATTATCCAGTTGTGACTGTAAACCCAATATTTTACATATTTGTCCGGAAGATTGGGTTGTTATGTGAATGTTATGTTTTTGATATGCTTTTTTGAATAATGCCGCCAGGTTACGATATTTGATTGACGCATCTTGCGATAAATGGTTTAAGCGCAGGTTTTCCGCTATTATTTCGCCATCACCGGCGTCTTCGAAAGCACCGTTCCATCCATGCGAATAACATACATCCGTGCCGACAAAAGCCTTAAATTGAGCATAAGCCGTTGCGAAGTCAACTCCCTTAGCCGCCACATCCTCATTTGTTATGCCGGTTAGGTTCATGAAATAATCAGATAATTGCGGATTGATTTTAGGTTGGCATAGCAGATTAAGTTCACCTGTTACATTAAAATTATCATCAACCTTTATTGCGGCAATTTGCACAATTTCCTGTTTTTGATGACCGCACCAACCGTTTTCAAGGCACCCTGCCCACGAAGTGTACTCTGTATCAAAAATAACAAAAGACATTTTTAAAGCAAATTAAACATGTTGCCAAATAAAGAATAAGATTGCAAATACAACGAAACCAACGATCCACCAGAACATATTCATTCTCCTTTTCCGATATGTTCATCGTATCATATTTGTTGGGGTTGTCAAGGAAATACGTTGATTTTATTTACAATCATCACCGCTGAAATTAAAATTGATCACCACATCATTGTGCAAAACAAATGATGTTTGGCAGTAATAAAGCGGCGGTTCTGCCGGTGATAACCCGAATGTCGGGACCGCCATGGCATCATAACTTAATTGACCGGCATAAGGTTCATAATCATCATCAATCGGTGCATCTGCCGAATAAAAATAAGTGACCATGATTTTATTATCTCCCAGCGGTGTTGTTTGTGGTGGGAAACCCCATGTATTATACAATTCTTCGGCACTTTTACCTATCCAGCCATTCAATTTTTGTTGATATGCCGCTTGTGACGGATAATAACTCTTACAGCCGGACAAAACCGCAAGTCCGACCAATATCCACTTAATTTTCTGCATTTACGCCTTCCTTATACTTATTGCGTGATTGTTTTCCACCATTTTATTCAGTCGCGCTAATTTTTCTGCACTGATGTTAATGTTATAAGTATTCTCTTGAGGCGAGTTTTCAACCTTTATAACCTGACTATTTTGATGAAGCCAAGCCGCCAGTTTACCTTCGGCAAGCGGTAAAGTAATTCTGACAGACTGATATGAGGCCGACAAGCGCGTTTCAATTAATTGAAACAGTTTATTGATTCCCATACCGTTTTGGGCAGAAATTAAAACTTGATTGGAACAACGTGCACATTTTGCCAACCAATGCTGTTGATCTTCCGACACTAACAGGTCCGCTTTATTCAATACTTCAATATAACTTTCGGTCTGCTCTATATCTTTTAAGCCCAAATGCGCCAAAACTTCCAAAACATCATGTCCTTGCGCCGCAAAATCAGGATTAGCCACATCACGCACATGTAAAACAATATCCGCTGCCAACACTTCTTCCAATGTGGCACGAAAAGCCATAACCAACTCATGCGGTAAATCGGAAATAAAACCGACTGTATCTGAAAAAATCACCTCTGTGCCGCTTGGCAACTTGATTTTGCGCATTGTCGGATCAAGTGTAGCAAACAACATGTCGGCCGCCATTACCGTACTTTGGGTTAAATAATTGAACAATGTTGACTTTCCGGCATTTGTATACCCGACTAACGCTACTATCGGATATGGTACTTTACGACGTGCCCCGCGCTGAATACCGCGGGTTTGTTTTACTTTTTCCAATTCTTTTTTGATGCGAACGATTTTATCATCTATCAAGCGGCGATCGAGTTCAATTTGAGTTTCTCCAGGACCACCCAAAAATCCGGCACCACCGCGTTGTCGTTCCAAGTGAGTCCAGCTGCGCACCAAACGCGATCTTTGATAGGTTAAATGCGCCAATTCAACTTGCAACACACCTTCTTTGGTTTGTGCCCGCTCACCGAAAATTTCCAAAATTAAAGCTGTTCGATCAATTACCTTGATTTTGAGTTCCCGCTCCAAATTACGTTGCTGAATTGGGGATAATTTAGCATCAACCACCATTAGTTCAATTTCGTTTTCAGCAACAATCTGGCGCAACCGCTCTATCCATCCGCGACTAAAATATGTGGCCGGTTTGACCTCGCGTATGCGACTATTTTCAGCATAAACCACCTCTAAATTGATGGCGCGTGCCAAACCTTGAGCTTCGGACAGACGGCTTTCCGGTGTCAGAAATGATGCATTATCTTCTGTTTGCGGGCAGATGACACTTGTTTTTACGACTTTATGTGTTTCAATTTCAATCACTATTCGTCTGCAATATCTACAGCTACACTCGGCATAACGGTTGAAATGGCATGTTTATAAACCAACTGCGTATGACCGTCACGACGCAACAATAAACTTTCTTCATCTTGTTTCGTGATAATACCCTGCAATTTAACACCGTTAATCAAAAAAACCGTTACAGCGATTTTGCCGGCAATAATATCTTCAAAAAATTCTTTTTGTACTTGATTCATTGTTATTATTCCTTTTTTTGAATTTCTTGAATCAATTTA
>JAZNQW010000183.1:0-16633 GCA_045590435.1 Alphaproteobacteria bacterium
GAGAAACCTGAAAGAAGAAATTTTCTTGCTTATTCCCGCAAAGAAGTAGTAAGTGGTCGCAAGTTTTGTAAGAGGCTCTTGGTTGTTTCCGATTAGAAACCCCAGAGCCTTTTTTATTTGTGTTTTAAAAAGGACACAAAAAAACCTGCCGTTGGCAGGTTCAAAAAATAATGATTATGCTTCAAATTAACCCTGACGAGCTTTCATCTTCGGGTTCTTTTTATTAATCACATAAACGCGACCTTTACGACGAACGATTTTGCAGTTCAAATCGCGAATTTTTTTAGATTTTAACGAACTATAGCATTTCATCTTCTTATCCTTTATTCAAATGTGTTGAGCGCAAAATAAGCTATTTCAAAGTAAATGTCAACCTCTTTTTTCAATATCGGCCAAAAAATTAAGAGATATTTTATTTTTATCGCATATAGCTTGAGTATATATGTACGTCTTTGGAGAATATAAAAATGAAAAGTTTTTTAAGTGGTGCTTTATTGGCGTTGGTCCTTGTGACAACGGCGCAAGCTGTACCAACAATATCTTATTTTGATGAGGTATATAGTTTGGGCGCGATTGCGGGGCAAGGTTTAGCCTGTCGTGTGCAGAAATATGATGATTTTGAAATGTTGGCACGAGCCATTTTAATAGGTAAAGCTAAAGATGCCGATATGCAAAATGAGGGCTTGCAAGCATATAATCGCGGTAAGGTTGGTGCTTTTATGGCTTTGGAAGATGAAAAATTTGCCAGTTGTGCGGAAATCAGTCAGAATTTCGGTAATCAGAAAATTTTTAAAAGTGTTTTATATTCCGACGGTCGTATAAAACTGTATGACGGCACTGTTATTACGCCGCGTAAGGCTTATAACGTTCAAAAGTTATATCAAAAAGATCCGCATGCGTTTGCCAAAGCTGATGCGGCATATAAAAAATATCTTGCAGAAGCGGAAAAAAACAGTAAAAATGCTAAAAAGATTCCGCTGAAAGATTCAAATTACAGCAAATATGCCAATCAGTTTCAATAAAGGAGTGTAAATTTTATGGCAACTTATCAATATGTTTTTGTTATGCAGAATTTAACCAAGGTTCTGCCGGGTGGTCGTGAGCTTTTTAAAAATATAACGCTTTCTTTTCTACCGGGAGCCAAAATCGGTGTTTTGGGTGTAAATGGTGCCGGTAAATCGACGCTTTTGAAAATTATGGCCGGTGTTGATAAGGAATTTAATGGTGAGGCTTGGGCCGCTGAAGGTGTTAAAGTCGGCTACTTGGAACAAGAGCCGCAATTAGATCCAAACAAAAACGTTATGGAAAATGTGATGTCCGGTTTGAGCGAAACACAGGCATTATTGCAGCGATTTGAGGAAGTATCGGCCAAATTTGCCGAACCTATGAGCGACGACGAAATGAATGATTTAATCGCCGAGCAAGCTGAATTGCAGGAAAAAATTGATGCTTGTAACGGCTGGGATTTGGAACGCACTATTCAAATCGCACTTGATGCGTTGCGCTGTCCGCCGGCGGAAGCAGATGTAACCAAACTTTCGGGCGGTGAAAAACGTCGAGTGGCATTGTGTCGCTTGCTATTGCAACAACCGGATATGTTGCTTTTGGATGAGCCGACCAACCATTTGGATGCCGAATCGGTAGCGTGGCTAGAACATCATTTACGCGATTATAAAGGCACGGTGGTGATGGTGACGCATGACCGCTATTTCTTGGATAATGTTACCGGTTGGATTTTAGAACTTGATCGCGGGCAGGGAATTCCGTATGAAGGCAATTATACATCGTGGCTGGAACAAAAATCTAAGCGTTTGGAACAGGAGGCGCGCGAAGAAAATGCCCGTCAACGCACACTTGCTAATGAGTTGGAATGGATTAGAAAGAATCCGAAGGCGCGTCAGGCAAAATCTAAGGCACGTATTAATGCTTATGATGAGCTGTTGTCGCAAGCCACACGTGAAAAAATTTCGACGGCACATATCAATATTCCGATGACCGAACGGCTTGGGGACTTGGTCATTGAAGCCGAGCACATCAGTAAGGCTTTCGGGGATCGCGTATTGATTGATGATTTATCGTTCAAAATTCCAAAGGGTGCTATTGTCGGTATTATTGGTCCGAACGGTGCCGGTAAAACCACGCTGTTCCGCATGATTACAGGACAGGAAAAACCGGATTCCGGAACAATTCGAATCGGCGAAACGGTTGATTTGGGCTATGTTGATCAATCGCGTGATGAATTGAATCCGGATAAAAATGTGTGGGAAGAAATTTCCGACGGCATGGATATGATTCAACTCGGCAAAAATGAAGTTTCGTCGCGTGCTTATGTCGGCCAATTCAATTTCAAAGGTGCCGACCAGCAAAAGAAGGTCGGGCAACTTTCAGGCGGCGAACGCAACCGTGTGCATTTGGCAAAAATGCTCAGAAAGGGTGCTAACGTGATTCTGCTTGACGAACCTACCAATGATTTGGATGTTGATACTCTGCGTTCATTGGAAGAAGGTATTAACAACTATCCGGGCTGTGTTTTGGTGACCTCGCACGATCGTTGGTTTTTAGATCGCTTGGCCACTCATATCTTGGCCTATGAAGATGACGGCCATGTTGAGTGGTTTGAAGGCAACTTCGAGGACTATGAAAAAGATAAAAAGGCGCGGTTGGGAGAGGAGGCGTGCAATCCTCACCGCATTCGGTATAAAAAACTCGTCTAATGGCTTACTACTTGTTGTTTTTCTCCTCGTGTAGCAGTTTCTACACGTCGTCTAAAACAACGGCGTATTAAGCTCATTATCCGAGTTTCTAAACTCGTCTTAAAAAGTAAAAAAGTCATTACCCGACTTGATCGGGTAATCTCGGCAAATCTATTTGCTCGGCGTCCACTGCGTAAACGGCGCCGCAGGCCCTAATTCACTGCGTCATAACACACGCTAGCCGAGTTTTTATGTTTTCTTGTCATATTTTCAACTTTGGCAGAATTTTGGTCAGATTTTCATGGCTATTGGCAAGACGATAATTTATTGCCGACTGAGTTGATAATTCATTGAAATACAACAATGCAAAAAGACGCACAGATGGTGTGAAGCCAATTCTTTTATCGCGATTCTGGTCAATTAATTCAAGCAAACTTTTGCGTTTCATATTTTCTAAATAGCAAATATTATCCAGAATGTTCCACTCTGCGCTTGCTAATCTCATGGTTGTTTTTCTGTTATAAATAGAAATTACTCGGTTTGTTAATATTGTCATTTTTTTATTCCATCATTCTACTATTAGATGTTTTTTTTATAATATATTATTAAGAATGAAATAAAATCAATTGAAATTCGTATTTTAATTTCAATTAACTCTATGATTTATAATTAACATGTTGATTTCTTTATATATAAATTAATTTTAAGGTTGTGTATATTTTTACGAGTAAAAAATAAATTATATAACAAAATATATGTTTTTTGTTGCAAAAAAATGTTGGAAATTTGAGTTTTGATTCTAACTTTTATTTTATTAAAATTAATTGTTAGGGAAAAATAAAAAATTGGTTTTAAAAAGCGATAACCCTTTCAAACATGTGGCATTCTTAGGGTGCGACATCTTCAAAAGGGTTATAAGCTAATTAGTCGTTTTCTTTTTCTTTCTGACCAAGATTTTGTGCATTGACTGAGGATGAAACTCAGAGGGTTTGATCTCGATCAACATGAGCCGGCGATTGTCAATTCTGCGGCTCAGCAAGAACATGGTATTCTCTCCCTCGTACTGCAAGGCCGCACCTGTAAGAATCGGCCATTCCTGAACGTTTCCTTCTTTCTTCACGATTTGGCCGGTGCGAAGATTGAAATACTTACCATCTTTCACCATGCAAGGAACAATCTCCTTAATGTTGCGATGGCTATAGTCCAGTACCTGCGGAATAGAATTGAAACCACTGATGTGTCCGAAGAACACCAGATTGACAACCTCATTAGAGGCTAAAACTTTCTGTACCATACACAATAACATTTAAAAAATTAGCGATTTGGCTTAGTTTATACCCTATTTTTGTTCTTTTGTCAACATCTTTTTTATTTATTCGTTAAAAGATTGCTATTTTTCTGAGATATCGCCAACAAAAAAGCCCCCTAAAAAGGAGGCTTAAACTAAAATTATATCAGTTAATCGCTACGAACACCATATATCATATTTTGATAAGCGGCATTAACGCGTTGATCATAAGTTGTGCGTTCGCCATTTTTTTCACCGGCTTTTTCATCTGTCGTTTTAAATGTATTTTTATCATCTTTCGGTGTTGCTAGCACGGCCGCATCCTGAACAGACATGCCTTTCTTTTCTTCAAGCAAAGCCTTTTGCTCTTTAACGTGTTTAATTGCATCATTTGCCATATTCATTCTCCTTATGTTGTTTTACTGTATTAAGGATACGCCTTTTTCCGACTTTTGTCAATATAAAATTCGGCACAAAAAAAGACCGACATTCTCACGAATGTCGGGTTAAAGGGTTAATAATTTCTTTTACGCCAGGCCGAGAAGCTGAGGCACGGGCGTATAGTCCAGTGGCAAAAAATCGCATGGGCTGTGCTGTGGGGTGCAGTTGGGAGCACCGATGCGGCAACGCTTGCGAGTCCCGAAGCCACGGCTAATCTTGGCATTAAGCTCTTCGCAGGCAATTTCCGCACGGGCCTCTTGAGCTGTGTAGCCGCATTCCTTCGTCAAGTGCTCAATGATGCTCTTGTCGTAGGCCTTCTTTGAAGCGATAGCTCCTTCGTGGACATGCTGGCCAAAAATCTTAGCCGCAATACGGCCGAGCTTCTGTTCATCACTATTCAATGTTCTCTTGCTTGCTGTTTCTTTGAGAAGTGCAAGCACTGCTTCTGCAGTATACAAATCCATCATGTTAAAAAAAATTAAAATTAATAATTAATATTTGTCTAAAATATAGCACGCTGTTTTGTTTTTGTCAACAACAAAATCAAAAAAAATGCAAAAAAGTCGGTTCGTTTAGGGCAAAGCGGGGAAATGTCAGATTTTAAGCACAGAAAGATTTTGTTTGTGAGGGGAAAATAAGGTATGCGAATCGGGGATATGAATATGTATGTGGCGCAGAAATAACAGAGGCTAATGGCGTTCAGCGAAGAAATTTCCGGATATCACCGGTTTGATTTACAAGAAGCGGCAAGCTCACAACATGTGAAAGAAAGTTGCCGATAAGCAGTAAGAGAAAATTGAGCAATGGTTGGAAAAAGGCAGTCTATTTTTTTAATGCCGCGGCACCTGAGACAACATCTATTAATTCTTCGGTAATTTGTTCTTGGCGCTTTTGCTGATATTGTTTATCTAATTCGGCCAAATTTTCATCAATATTTTTTTCGGCATTTTGCATATTGGTCATGCGTGTCCAGTGTTCGGCTGCCAACGAATGATTAAGCAGACCGGAAAAGTTAATCAGCAACATTTCACGCACCAATGCCGAAAACATTTTTTCGGGCGAAAGAGTAATCAGCGGAATGTTGTTGGTTGCCCATGGTTTATTTTTGAGGTTCTGCAAGTTTTTGGTGTTTACCGGCAGAATTTGCCTGTTTTCCAAACTGACCGGCTTATTTTTAACATGCTGGTGGAACAACACATTAATGTGGTTGATTTTTTCACGATTCATTGCCGTATTAATGTTTAAAATAATACTTTCAGCTAAAGTATTCACAATTTTAACCGAATTGGAAAGAGCATAGCGTGCATAAATCGGCCATTTGCTTTGTGTAACCAACATATTTAAACGTTTACCGACAACAATAAATTGAACTTGTTGCGGTGAAATACCTTTTTGCCTTAAAAATTGGCGTGTTGCTTTAATGATTTCATGGTTAAATTTACCGACCATACCGTTATCGGAGCCAACAAGAATCATCAGATATTTGGGGCTGGTTTTGGTAGGTGTGATGCGAGGCAGACCGCTTTTAATAATAAGTGCTTGAAAGGCTGTATATAGGTTGCGGCGATATTTTTTCAGTGTGGCGCCGGCCTGTTCATATTGCAAAATACTAACGGATGACAGCAATTTCATGGTGCTGACAATTTCACGTAATTCACGCGTGGTTTTTATTTTGCGTTCCAGCTTTTCAAGCGACATCCGTTACCTCTTCATCTGATAAAGCGGCTTGCCAAGACGCTAACATTTCGGCAGCTTTTTCCGGTGAAATTTTTTGCCGATTTTCAATTTGCTTAATTACATCAGGAAATTGAGCGTGCAATATATTCAGAACTTTCTGTTGAGCATCCTTATTATTTTCATTATCCATCCCGTCAAACAGACCGGCGTTGGTTGCCATGAATACGGCAATTTGCTCAGCAGCGGTCAGGGTTTGATATTGGCGTTGTTCCAACACCAAGCGGATGGCTTGGCCGCGTTTGATACGAGTCATGGTTTCGGCGTCTAATTGAGTGCCGAACTTTGTGAACGATTCCAATTCTTCGAACTGGGCGTAAAACAATTTCAACGGTCCGACCAATGCCTTATAGGCCGGCAGTTGGGCATCTCCGCCAACGCGCGATACCGAGCGGCCGGTGTCTATGGCCGGCATAATGCCTTTTTGGAATTGTGCGGTTGATAAATAAATTTGACCATCGGTAATGGAAATGATGTTGGTTGGAATATAGGCCGAAATATTACCGGCTTCGGTAGTCACAATCGGCAAAGCAGTTAACGAACCGCCGCCCAAATCAGTACTTAAGCGAGTAGAGCGCTCCAACAAACGAGAGTGAATATAGAAAATATCTCCCGGAAAGGCTTCTCGTCCCGGTGGTCGACGCAATAAAAGCGACATTTGTCGATAAGCACGGGCATGGTTGGTTAAATCATCATAAACAATCAGAACATCGCGACCTTGATGCATAAAATATTCACTGATAGAAGTGGCTGCATAAGGTGCCATATATTGCATGCCTGCTGTATCATTGGCACCGGCTACAATAACTACGGATTGCGACATAACACCGAACTTTTCCAAATCGGCGATAACACCGGCAACGGCGGATAGGCGTTGACCGATGGCGCAATAAATGCAAATAACACCGGTATCTTTCTGATTAATAATCGTGTCAATGGCTATGGCAGTTTTACCGGTTTGGCGGTCCCCCAAAATCAACTCACGTTGGCCACGACCGATCGGCGTAAAAGCATCAATGGCTTTGATACCGGTTTGTAAGGGAGTGTCAACCGGCGCACGATCCATGATCGGCACAGCTTCAACCTCTATCGGACGGCGGTGGTGAGTGGTTAGGGGACCACGACCGTCTAAGGGAGTGCCCACCGAATTGATGACTCGGCCAAGAAGTTCATTACCTACCGGAATATCGGCTACGCGACCGGTGCGACTGACGCGGTCTCCGGCTTTAATTTGATCGGCCTGATCAAGAAATACAACACCGACGCTGTCACGATTTAATGTTTGAATAACGCCCAACACATTGTTCGGAAAAATTAACATCTCATTCATTTGTGCATTTTCCAAACCGCTGACAAAAGCTGTGCCGGAAGAAATGGATTGCACGATACTGACTTCCTCTTTTTTAATATCGGCTTGTGTGTTATTAATGCTTTGTTTAATGGCTTGAAATGGTTTTTTGACATCCAGCATGCTTAGGCACTCCTTTTCAACAATTGTTGCATTTCGGCATCAGTTTGTTGCTTAAATTCTTGCAAATATCCGGCAAAGTTCCATGAAATCAATTGTTCACCGGCCTGAAGTGCCAAGCCGCAAATTAATTCCGGTTTTATGGTTATATAAAATACGGTGTTGGTAGATAGGGACAACTGTTCAATTAAAAACAGCAAAAGTTCTCGATAGGTTTGCTTATCCAGTTCATGTGACGACTGAATTTCAATTTTTTCGGATGAACTTAAGCTGTTATGCAAAATGTTTTTTTCATCTGCCGAAAGGTTTTGTATTTTGGTTTTGAAGCGGTTGACGATCATAGTGTTCAAATTTGTATCTGCCATTTGTTGTAAAGCATTTTCGGCAAATATGGTAAAATGTTCAACCAACGAATTTTGCATAGCGACTTCAAAAGCCTTTTTCTCTTTAAGCAATTTTTGTTGCCACTCTTGTCGTTGTTGTTGGTATTCTTCGTGAGCGGCAGCAGAAAATTGTTCCGATAATTTTTCGGCTTCAGTATGAGCGGCGGCCAAAATTTTTTGCTTTTGGCGCTCGATTTGGCAGGTTTTTCGCTCAAATTCTTTGGTTAATACCGCGGCTTTTTGCCGTTCTTCAGCGGCATGTTGTAATTCGTCGGCAATAACTTTCTGTCGTGCTTCAACGGCTTTCAACACCGGCTTATATAGAAATTTGCGCAGTAAAAACAATAAAATAATCAGATTTATAATTTGCGCAATAAATGTCCACCAGTCTATTTGCATGGTTACTCCGTTTTATTGATTGATTGCATAGTTCCAGAACGGATTGGCATAAAGGGTTAAAAACGCTATCAGCAAAGCATAAAGTGCTGAAGTTTCAATCATGGCCAGCGAAACGAACATAGTAGAACGAATGCGGCTGGCTTCATCCGGTTGTTGAGCCATAGCTTGTAAAGCGGCCGCGGCGGCGTTGCCTTCGCCGATGGCAGAACCGATACTGCCCAAGCCCATACACAGACAAGCGGCAAGAACCGAAAGTGCTCCGATAAGTGTATATGAATCCATTTTATTTCTCCTTCTAGTTTAAGTTATCTCCTGCGGCACAATTTCTTCTTTGACGCTGGAAGAATAAACCACGGCGAGCAAAGCAAAAATATATGCCTGAATGGAACCGGTTAATAGTCCCAAAGTTTGCATGGCAAGCGGGGCCACAAATGGCACAAAAGCGCTTAATATGCTGGCAAACATAACACCGCTCAGCATATTGCCGAATAAGCGTAATCCCATGGCTAAAACCGAGAAAAATTCGCTGAAAATATTCATCGGCAGCATGAGAGGAATCGGGTCTATAAATTTTTTCAAATAGCCTTTTATGCCGGCATTTTTGATTGAAAAATAAGGTATAGCTAAAAAAACGACGCCGGCCAATGCCATAGTGGTGCTGATGGAAGCGGTTGGCGGGCGGAACCATGGGATGAAAGTTAATAAATTAGCGGTTAAAATGAAGCAGAACAGTCCCATAGCCATGCCTAAATATTGATTAGTGCGTGAGCCACTGGTTTCATTGGCCTCTTTTTGTAACCATAAAACAAGGGCTTCCAAAGCAGTTTGCCAACGAGAAACATCTTTTGTGGTGGAAAGTTTGCGTGTGGTTAGCCAAGCTGTTAAGATAATCAGAAGTATAATCAGCCAGCTGTTAAAAATAGTTACATTAATGTATCCACCGTCCCACGCAAACAGTTTAATGGCATCATAGTTCTGCAATTGAATTGTTGCATTATTAACCGGAATATCAAACCAACGTGAAAAATCAATCTGTAACATTTTCATCTCCGTCGGTTTTTTGTGTAGAATTGTTCTTGTTGGCAGTTTCTTGTCCCCAGTGCTTTTTTGTGAAACCGAGAATGAGTATTTTGGTTACAAAGAAAGCTAACAAATAAGCAATAATCAACATTAAATTTTTATGTGCCACCAAAACCAACACACCAAAAAACAAGGCAATTCGCAACAAGGCGGTGCCTGCAAATAATTTAATGCGGTGGCGACTTTGGTTGTCGGTTAGCTTGGCAACGCTCCAACGCAAACTATGGAAATAAATGCCGCTAACAATAATGCCGCTCAAAAAGGCCAACAGAAGGCGTTCCCAATCGGTTTGTTGCCACAAAATTTGCCAGATTGCGCTGTTGCTCATTGTTCCTCCTTTTTGGCAGATGTATCCAGACGGGCAATTTTACGTTCTTCGATTTTAATCCAAAAATAAGCGTTCATTATACCCCAGAAAAAACCCAGAAATAAACCGGACAGGCGCCATGAAAAGTGTTGAGGATAATATTCGTCTAGGTATCCGCCGCCCCATAAGCCCAGTAAAATCGGCATAATAATTACACCACCGAGTGATGCAATCATACCAAAATTAGAACTCCAGTGTCGATAAGGGCGGTTTTCGAGCTGTTCCACTTTATGCGACAATGTGCGATTGATGTAATCATCCGGTTTATTATAATCCTCCATAAGTCGTTCCTTTCAGTTGCTGAAAACCGCGAATTAAACCAAGTTCCAATTTAGCCATGGCGGCATTAAGTTCTTTGCGATGTTCTTCGTTTCGCTTAAAGTCCAGTTCAATTTGTTGTTTAAGTTCCGATAAAGTATTACCCTTAATTGTTCCTTGTGCGGAAATGGTGACCTGAGGACCTTGTTTCACAATGATACCTTGATGGCAAGCTACATATTTTATGGTTTCGCCTTGAGGCACATAGCTGATAATACCGGTACCCAATGCGGAGACGTAATCAACGTGTTTCGGCAGAAGTGTGCGATAGCCGTCTAAGGCTTCAAAAGAAATTTTTTCAATTTTAGCTTGCACTACTGTTTCTAACGGAGAGCAAATTAAGAGTTTCATCATTTATATATTCTCCTCTGCCAGAGTTTTTTCATAAGCGGCTTTTTTATCGGCATTTTTGGCGGCGACTTCATTTACATCACCAACCATGAAAAAGTCGTTTTCATTCAAATAATTAAATTCGCCGGCTAAAATACGTTCGCAGCCGTCAATGGTTTTTTCCAAATCTACGGAACGACCTTCCATGCCGGTGAATTGGAAAGTGGTGAAAAACGGTTGAGTTAAAAAGCGTTCTAATTTACGTGCGGTTAAAACCGTTTGCTGATCATGTTCCGGTAATTCATCAAAGCCGAGCATGGCAATAATATCTTTTAGTTCTTCATATTCCGCCAGACATTTACGCACGGCTACGGCAACGCGATAATGGCGTTCGCCGACAATTTGCGGGGTTAACATATTTGAGCTTGAGGCGAGCGGATCTACAGCCGGATAAAGTCCCTGTGCGGCGCGGGCGCGCGATAAGACGATGCTTGATGATAAGTGCGCAAAAGTGTGCACGGCCGAAGGATCCGTAAAGTCATCTGCCGGTACATAAACCGCTTGAATGGAGGTTATGGCCGCATTCTCGGTGGATACTATCCGCTCTTCCAGATCGGCGATATCAGTGCCGAGAGAAGGTTGATAACCTACGCGTGAAGGCATTTGTCCGAGTAAAACCGAAACTTCGGAGCCGGCTTGAACAAAACGGAAAATGTTATCAATTAAAAGCAAAACATCTTTTTGTTCATGATCGCGGAAATATTCAGCCATTGTTAATGCCGTTAATGGCACGCGAAAACGTATTCCCGGCGCTTCATTCATTTGGCCGAAAACCATGACTGTTTTATCTAATACACCGGCGTCTTTCATTTCACGATAAAGCTGTTCGCCTTCGCGTGAACGCTCACCGACGCCGCAGAAAATGCTGGCGCCGTCGTAGCGACCAACCATGTTGTTAATCAGTTCGGTAATCAGCACCGTTTTACCAACACCGGCACCTCCGAACAGGCCTGCTTTACCGCCACGTTCCATCGGTGCCAACAGGTCTATGGCTTTAATGCCCGAAATAAATATTTCGGAATGAGTTTGGCGTTTGTTCAACGGAATGGCTGGTGCGTGAACAGATTTTGTCGGGCTTTTTTTCAACGGACCATTTTTATCAATCGGTTGACCGAAGATATTAAACATTCTGCCCAGAACAGCATTACCGACCGGAACTTTAATTTGGTGGCCGCTGTCAATAACCTGCATGTGACGGGACAGACCGTCGGTTGGTCCGAATGCCAAAGCGCGCACGGTTTTTTCATCTATATAGCCTTGTACTTCTGCAGATAAATTGCCGATTTTCAGCTCATTATAAATGTGCGGCAAATTTTCCGGAAACTCAATTTCCAGAACGCCGCCGTTGATTGCCGTAATATATCCTATGTTGTTTTCTTTTGCCATATTTTAACCCGTTTTTTAAATAGTCTTAAAAATAGATTTTTCACTGTTTAAAATAAGGCGTGAAGGTTAAGATAATCCTAAAATAAGCCTAAAATTGCTTCAATAATGGCTTTATCGGCCGGTGCAAAATCATATTTCGGTAAATCTTTCGGGTTAATCCACTTATATTGTTCGTGTTCCAAAACTACCGGAATGTCTTGGCTTTTACAAGTGGCCCAGTAAGAATGGAGAACAATGGTGCCGAAATCGTAGTCATAAGAAGTTGTAATAAATGGTTCGCGCACAAAAATTTCAAGTTGCATTTCTTCCATCATTTCGCGCTTAAGGCATTCTTCCAATGTTTCGCCTTTTTCCAGCTTGCCGCCCGGAAATTCCCATTTATACTCAAGGCTTTTGCCATGTTTACGTTGAGCTATTAAAAGCAGACCGTCACACATAATCAAGCCGGCTGCAACGTCTTTTTTGGATTGTTTTTCTCCCATATTTTCTCCTTTGAAGATATATATTTTTTATATTTTTAGCATATTAGTATCGGTATTTCAACCATTATGTCTTGCTCGTTAACACGAATTAAGGCGAAGTTATTGGTTTTAAATTTTTGATACGATCGGCAGAGGCCAATAAAACACTGTGACGATAGTCAATTAACGAGTTGTCATCTTTACGGAAATGTGTGTTCGGTTGTCACGCGTTCGTTTTGCTCTCTTGTGACATCTTAGCCGTTTCGCAATTGCTCAACGACTGCGATTCCGAACTCCCTTCGGTAGTTCTCACACCTCAGCGCTTGCCACAAAAAAAACACCCCGAAGGGTGTTTTTATTGGTGGGCTTGTTCGGTTGTCACGCGTTCGCTGTGCTCTCTTGTGACATCTTAGCCGTTTCGCAATTGCTCAACGACTGCGATTCCGAACTCCCTTCGGTAGTTCTCACACCTCAGCGCTTGCCACAAAAAAAAACACCCCGAAGGGTGTTTTTATTGGTGGGCGCTGAGAGGTTCGAACTCCCGACCCTCTCGGTGTAAACGAGATGCTCTTCCAGCTGAGCTAAGCGCCCGTTTCATTTCAAGGGTTCTTATACACATTAAAAATTGAGAAATCAAGCATTTTTTTACAAAAAAAATATTTTTTTTGAATTTTTCAGTAAAATCAAACTGTTATTTATATAAATATGCTTGTAGAATGTTGTTAATAATTATTAACAAATACTTCCTATTTCAAATAAAATGTTTAGTATTAATAATAAAGGAGTTTTTTTTAGGAAAGGCGGGAAAATGAGAGTTCTTTTAGTTGAAGATGATTATGCCGTATCACAAAGTATTGAGGCAATGCTGAAAAAAGAAGGTATGGTGGTTGATGCAACAGATTTGGGCGAAGACGGCTTGGATATTGCAAAATTATACGATTATGATATTATCATTTTGGATTTAATGTTGCCGGATATGAACGGTTATGAAGTTCTGAAAAATTTGCGTAGTGCGAAGGTAAATACACCGGTGTTGATTTTGTCTGGTCTATCGGAACCGGATAAAAAAGTTAAGGGTTTAGGATATGGTGCTGATGATTATTTGACCAAGCCTTTTGATCGAGCTGAATTGTTAGCTCGTATTCAAGCCGTGGTGCGTCGTTCAAAAGGACATTCCAATTCGATTATTAAAACAGGTGATGTGGAAATTGATTTGGATACGCAGACTGTTACGGTTAAAGGTAAGGCTTTGCACTTAACCGGCAAGGAATACGGTATTATGGAACTTTTGTCTTTGCGTAAAGGTGCAACGTTAAATAAAGATCAGTTCTTGAACCATTTGTATGGTGGTATAGATGAACCGGAATTGAAAATTATTGATGTGTTTATTTGCAAATTGCGCAAGAAGTTGGAGAAAGCATCTGGCGGTAAAAACTATATTGAAACCGTTTGGGGGCGCGGTTATGTTTTGCGCGATCCCGATGAAAAGAATTAAGGCTTAAGGAAATCTGATATGCAGGAATCACAAAATGGTCGTTCTATGATTGAAATGCTTGGCGTGCTGGCTATTATTGGTGTGTTATCTGTTGGCGGTTTGGCCGGATATACGAAAGCCATGAAGCAATATCGCATCAATAAAACGATTACTCAGGTATTGGAAATATCATCACGTGTATCGGTTTTGGGTGATCAAATGTCATCGTATGCAGGTTTGTCTAACGCAGCCGTCATTAAAATGGGAATGGTGCCGTCTGAACTGATTTCCTCTAGTTCGTCTTTAACTAATGTATACGGCGGTGATGTTACAATTCAGAACTCTAATTTAACGGCTTCTGATACAGATATGGCCTATATTATTCAATATAAAGGCATATCGCAAGATGCGTGTATGACTTTAGCTACTCAGGATTGGCAAAACAGCAAGGGTAATAATTTGGTCGGTATCGGTGTTGGTTCGGGTGATGATAAACTGAGTGATATTATTTCAAACTTACGTGCCAATTGTAGTGGTAAGAGTGCCAACGGCGAAATTGTTGCTTGTCCGAATGGAACAGTGAGCTTTCCGTTAAGTATGGGGGAAGCATTGAAAGGGTGCTCGTGTGTAGGTAGTGGCTGTGTTTTTGTTATGAAACTTTTTTAACAAATTGCAACAAATAAAAATATAAGGCAAGTTTTTTGCCTTATATTTTTATTTGGGTTATGTTTTTAGCCAGTCCGGTTTTATCATCTGTTTCAACTAAAATTCCCCATAGTGTTCCTGTTCCTTTGGACGGAGTTAAGCGGTCAGCTTGATAATGTCGACGCAAGCGGTTAATTGGAGCCTGACTATCAAATCCTAAAACAGATTCATAGTCACCACACATTCCGACATCTGTGATATATGCCGTTCCTTTAGGCAAAACGCGAGCGTCGGCGGTTGGCACATGTGTGTGAGTGCCGGCAACGCAAGAGACTTTGCCGTCCAAATAAAAACCTAACGATAGCTTTTCAGAGGTTGCTTCGGCATGGATATCTACAAAAACGGCGTTAATGTTTTTACCTAGGGAGAATTTTTGTAAAATGGAATCAATAGTCTGCACCGGACAGTCAACCGCTTCCATAAACAGACGCCCTAGTAGTTGAATAACCAGAACGTTGCGTCCGTCAGGCAGTTCATAAACCGTATAACCGCGTCCTGGATTATCATTCGGAATATTTGCCGGTCGGATAATATATTTATTGTCATTTAAAAACGGGATAATTTCACTTTGATTTAGAAAATGATTTCCCGTTATTAAAATATTGGCGCCTTGCTCCAAAAAACTGCGACAAATGGCTGGTGTTACGCCAAAACCATGTGCCGCATTTTCAACATTCAGCAACATAACATCTACATTATATTCTTGGCGAATATGTTGCATATTAGCCAATACCACTTCGCGTCCGGGACGCGCAACAATATCTCCGCAATAAAAAATACGCATTTTACACCTCTGGTACAGATTAGCAGATTAATTAATTAATGCAATCTTTTTCATGTTTGCGTTTCAATAAAAAGTCTGGTAATAGAAAAAATGTGTGATATATTATGCTTCAGATAAGGAGATTTTTATGATGAAGTTATTGCAGGAAGTGCTTGTTATTGCGGGAATAATCATTTTTAGTTTATCGAATGCGGAGGCTCAAATTCGTTCAGCAAACATAAATTGGGCGGAAATGCAGAAAAATGGTATGCATAAAAAGTTTTTTCCGGAACTTAAACATCAAAAAGTTGATTGGGCTAAAAAGCTGAAAATGAGTGAAGCGCAGAAAGAGGAATTACAAAAAATTTATGCTGAAAGTAAAATGGAAACTTTGGAATTGATGCAACAGATTGAAACAGCACATCAGAAGTTAAAAGAATTACGTGATGAGGAAAATAAGAAAATTCGCAAAATTTTAGATGAAAAACAGCAGGTGAAATTTGACAGATATAAAAAGCTGATGGCAAAATATGAAGGTCAGCCTAAACCTAAAAAAGATAAAGAAAAGAAACATCTTGGGCAATAAACGTCAATAACCCGTAAAATCCACTTGCCAAACAAACATCAACTGTATAATATGAACGTTATTAAAAGGGAGATACAAATGAAAATAAATTTGATTGCTATTGTTTTAAGTTTGATTCTTTCGTGCGTGTATGCGGCACAAGCTGCAGATTCTTTGGATAACGAATCGGATGATGTTGAGCAAGCCGTTGTTTCAGATGGTGTTGATGAGGCGGAAAACCTTGAAAATAAGGTGAAATCAAAAGCCAAATTAATACCTTTGTCAAGAAAAAATAAAGGTGCTGAGGCAGATGAAATTGATACGGAAGTTGAACCATTGTCGGCAGTTGATCAAATGAGTTTGTATGTTAAAGAATTAAATTTATCATCAGAGCAAATTGATTTGGCAAAATACATCAGTGATGATAGTCGTGTTAAGCAAGAGCAATTACTAAAGAGTGTGTATATTTTGAAAGAGCAGGCTATAGCCTTAGAAGAAAAAACGTTGCAAGATTTTAGAGCTATTTTAACACCGGAACAACGTAAAAAATTTGATAATTTACGCGCATGGTATGAAAAACAATATGATTTAAAAACTTATTGATTTTATGCAATTTTATTTATTTTTTTGATTTTTTGTAAAATTTTTGTTGCTTTAAATTTTTTTTGTATTAAAAGAGAGGTAGCGAAAACGGAGTGTAGCTCAGCCTGGTAGAGCG
>JAZNQW010000184.1:0-2062 GCA_045590435.1 Alphaproteobacteria bacterium
TTTTGAATTTTATTATCAGAAAACGCCTATAGAAAACGGCCGCTATAGTGCCGACGTTTATTTAACCGAACTTGATAAAAGTTGGTTATATGATTGTTTTTTCAAAATGGATTGCGCCGCCGCGGATCGCCGGGAGGCTGCGAATTTAATCTTTAATATTTTGGTTAATGCGCCGTATTCAGAAATACACCGCGAATATAAAAAAACGCGCGTTAATAATCTTTATGACGGCGGCTATCATTTTGAAACCGTCAGAGTGAAAGAACGCTTTAATACTTTAGATTTTTAACCGGGAGGCCGAAAATGATTAAAAAACCGTTATACAGAACAAAAACAATGACATTATCAGAAGGCAAAAAACACAATTTGTCGCAATATCCGAACGCCGGGCCGTATTGCAATATAACAGGAATGAAAAATTTATATTGGGGTTATGACGCGTTATGCGTTAAATGCGGCGTTTATGTTTACAAAGTACCGCGCGAAATATACGACGCGGCGCATTAATGGAGGGAGGCCGGAAAAATGAACAAATACGAAACTAAAACATTAAAAAGAATAAGCAAGCGCGCCGCGCGCCGTATCTATGATAACGGCGGCGAAATAACAATAATTGCTTGCAAGCTGTCGCCGGAAAACACTTTTTATAATTTTGGTATTACTACAAATAAAACCAGGTGCGGCGCAACATTCGATCAATTCGTTAACGCTTATGAATATTATAACTGTAATTACGAGTGCGGATATTATGCGGCGTTTTATATACGCCGTGTCGCGTGAATATTTGCGATTATAGCGACTTTTTAACGGGAGGCGTAAAAATGACTGTATCGGAATTAATAACTTATGTCAGAGAAAACAATCTATATGATTTATATCAAAATATTGCTAATAGATTGTTTTATAGCGGCGTGCCATATACGGCCGAAACTGTATTAATACTAACATTTTCAGAAAACGAAAAAAGTAGGAGGCGTGAAAAATGTTTATAGCACGATTAAAAGATAAATATAGCAGCGATCATGACGCAATTTGTAATTTATACGACGATAACGAAATATCAATATTTTACGCGGCAACATTTTCGCCGGATATAGAATATAACATTTTACCGTTTAAATTATCCGGCAAAACATACGCCGAACGCAAAAACGCGGCGCGTAATTTAGCTATTGAATACCAGGCAATAACGAATTGCGGCGGTCTATCATATTTAGAATTAAACACAATTCAATCATATTTTGAAACTATCGCGGCGCGTTATGGATTGATTCAGGAATACCGCGAAAACGCGATAATTTAATATAACAGGGGGCAAAACAATGTTAACAATTACAAACATAAACAATAATGCTAATAGTATCAGAGTTTACGATCATAGAACACAATACAATAAAAAAGATTTACTTTATGCGGCCGAACGTGTAAAAAACGCAAAACACGCTAATATAAACAAGCGCGGCGGCCGGATATCATTACAGCATAAAATGAATTGTAGCGGCATTATTAAACACAATACGCCGCGCAAACTGAAGCATAAACTATTTATTAGCCAATATATTGATGAATATGGCGACGGGTATGAAATAGAGTGCAACGACGGATATTATAATAATATAATCGTTATACAATCGCGTGATTTTAATGAAATAAATAATAGCGAATACGGTGAATTGTACGACGCTATTAAAAAACGCGCCGACGATATGGCCGGGATATTATACGACATAACAAACAAGGAAAATGATATATATAATTCGGCTATTGATTGTATCATTGATATGCTAAACTTGCCGCCGGCATTAGCTCCATGCGCGGATCAGGCCGACGAAATAAACGCCGCTGCTGCTGCATATTGGAATAATAAAATCAGTTTCAACGAATACGCCGCCGAACTACTAACGGCACTAACGCCGCATGAATGGAATTGTCGCACGTTGCGCGGATATTCACAAGGCGATTGGATCAATATTTTATACCCGGCCGACGTTTACAGCGACGCGGCCATTAGTGAATATGAATGTTATTTTTTCGGCATGTATTACGAATATAACGCGCGTTA
>JAZNQW010000185.1:0-6328 GCA_045590435.1 Alphaproteobacteria bacterium
AATCCTTATACGACTCTGTCACATATGATTATTCCGATTCTTATAAGAAAAAATTCACGCCGCGGAAAAATTTCATCACATTTTCTTATCATAAAAACAAATAATTATGCATAACCCTATGATTCACAAAATAAGAAATTACCGCTACCGCTCGTCGTTTACTTTGGTTAATATCCACAGGTTATTAACGACCGAAAAAAATCTGCAAAAATTTTTTATGACGTTATTTTAATGGCTTATGCAGTTATCCCCCGCTTTTTTGTCCGAAATACAAAAAAAATTGATTGTTGACAGCTTTTTTATTTTGCACAATCAGTTTCAGGCAATTTGCAAAAAAATAAAAATTTCTTGTTGATATACTACATATTGTGTTTTTAATTTTTTATTAAACTATATATTGTATACCGACAGAAACAAATAACAAATCTTGGGAGGATATAAATGGCGCAGGAACAAAGCCCGAAAATTGACATTGAAACATCTATTAAAAGCGTTACCAAAAGAGATGGTCTGCTGGCTGATTTTGATGAAAGTAAAATTTATAATGCGATTTTAAAAGCCGGCACTTCTACCGGCGAATTCAAAGAGGCCGAAGCATGGCTTTTAACCGCACAGGTTATGAAAGTTATGAACCATAAGTTTATTGAGGTAATTCCAACAATTGAACAAATTCAGGATATTGTTGAGCAAACATTAATTTCGGCCAACTACTTTGCCACCGCCAAAGCCTATATTTTATATCGCGAACAACGCAATCGTATGCGCGCCGATAAAAAGGTAATGGTGGATGTTGAAAGCTCAATCAATGAATATCTGGAAAAATTGGATTGGCGTGTTAATGCCAATGCCAACCAAGGATATTCCAACGGCGGCTTAATTTTGAATGTATCGGGAAAAGTAACTGCAAATTATTGGCTGAGCCATGTTTATCCGGCTGAAGTCGGTGAAGCTCACCGCAACGGCGATGTTCATATTCACGATTTGGATATGCTTGCCGCATATTGCGCCGGTTGGTCTCTCAAAACCTTATTAAAAGAAGGCTTCAACGGCGTACGCGGTAAAGCCGAAGCGAATCCGCCAAAGCACTTATCGGCAGCTACCGGCCAAATGGTCAACTTCATGGGCACTCTGCAAAACGAATGGGCCGGTGCTCAAGCCTTTTCTTCGGTAGATACTTATTTAGCACCGTTTATCCGCAAAGATAATTTATCATACAAAGAAGTCAAACAATGCATGCAAGAGCTGGTATATAACTTAAACGTGCCGTCACGTTGGGGTTCGCAAACACCGTTCACCAACTTCACGTTTGACTGGATTTGTCCGGAAGATTTGCGTGACCAACATCCGTATATCGGCGGCCACATTGCCGGCCATGATGAAAACTTTATGCCGATTATCGAAGGTCAGGAAGAAATGCCGTTCACCTATGGTGAGTTGCAAAATGAAATGGATATGATTAACCGCGCCTATATCGAAGTGATGATGGAAGGCGACGTGTTGGGCCGTCCGTTTACGTTCCCGATTCCGACATATAATATGACACCGGATTTTCCGTGGGAAGATGAAAAAGCTCAACTTTTGTTTGAAATGACAGCCAAATACGGCATGCCTTATTTCCAAAACTTTATTAATTCCTCTTTGAAGCCGGGCCAAATTCGTTCTATGTGCTGCCGCTTGCAGTTAGACTTGCGTGAATTACTGGCCAAAGGTAACGGCCTGTTCGGTTCGGCAGAACAAACCGGCTCCATCGGTGTGGTTACCTTCAACTGCGCCCGCTTAGGCTATGTTTATAAAGGTGACGAAGCCGGCTTATTCGGTCGTATTGACGAGCTTTTGAATATTGCCCGCACCTCACTTGAAATTAAACGTAAAGTGATTCAACGCCTGATTGATAACGGTTTATATCCTTATACAAAACGTTACCTCGGCACACTGCGTAATCACTTCTCTACGATTGGCGTCAACGGCATTAACGAAATGATTTTGAACTTTACCGACGGCGCTCACGGTGTTTCCGACGAATGGGGTAAAGCGTTTGCCGAAAAATTCTTGGATTATATCCGCGCTCAGCTGATTAAAATTCAAGAAGAAACCGGTCACATGTATAATTTGGAAGCCACACCGGCCGAAAGCGCTACTTATCGCTTTGCGCGTGAAGATAAAAAGCGCTATCCGGGCATCATTCAAGCCGGCACCGAAACCGATCCGTATTACACCAACTCATCACAATTACCGGTGGGTTACACGGATGATCCGTTTGAAGCGCTTGACCTGCAAGCCTCGTTACAGTCCAAATATACGGGCGGCACGGTGTTGCACCTTTATATGAGTCAACGCGTTTCATCAGCAAAAGTTTGCGGTGAGCTGATTAAAAAAGTGCTGACGAATTATCGCCTGCCATATATTACCATTACGCCAACTTTCTCGATTTGTCCGAAGCACGGCTATTTGGCCGGCGAGCACAAATTCTGCCCGATTTGCGACGAAGAAAAGAAAGCAGCAAAGATTAAAGCGTTAAAAGCCAGCAACGTGGCCTAAAACGCAACAAAACAACAAAACATTTGACATCAACAAAACATTTATGAAGGAAAAATAGAATGACAAACACAATTAATTTTGAAGATATTCAATTAAAAGACTCTGAACGTCAACCGTGCGAAATTTGGACCAGAGTGATGGGTTATCACCGTCCGGTCAGCGAATTTAACAAAGGTAAAAAATCGGAATATTATTCGCGTAAATGTTTTGTTGAAGAAAAAGCCGTTATGCACATGAGCCTCGGCGAAGGTTGCGGTTGCACTTTGGCGGCGGCAGAATAAGTCTGAAAATGACTGCAAATCTGATTAACATCGGCGATATTGAGAAGTTCAGTATCGTCGATTTTCCTTCTCAGATAGCCGTTGTTGTGTTTATGCAGGGCTGTCCGTGGCGTTGTCCGTTTTGCTATAATCAAACACTGCAAAATCCGCATATCGAAGGCGCCGCCACATGGGAAAATTTGATCCACTTATTAGAGCACCGCAAGGGCATGATTGACGCCGTAGTATTCTCCGGCGGAGAACCTTTGTTGCAAGATAATTTGCCACAAGCGATGGATATTGTGATTGATATGGGCTTCAAAATCGGCTTACACACCGGCGGGTTCAAACCGGAAGCCTTTGAAAAAGTGCTTTCAAAAGTGGCTTGGGTTGGTTTTGACATTAAAGCCCCCTTTAATGCCGAGCGCTATAAAAAAGCCACCGGTGGCGCAGCTGATGTTGAAAAAGTGCAACAAAGCCTTCATATGCTCATTATCAGCGGCGCGCCTTTTGAATGCCGCACCACTTGCGATCCGCGCATTTTAGATATTGATGATATCTATCAAATTGCCGATACATTGGCCGATTTGGGTGTTCAAGAATATTATTTACAAAAATATCGCCCGATTCCGACCGATAAAACGACGCAAGAATCCGATTGTAATAAGTTCTTCAACGATGAAAAACTGCTGACCTGTTTGCGTTCTAAATTCGCGATTTTTGACGTGAGAAAATAGCTTATGCCGAATCTTACGGAAATATTTGCCATTTTCTTTAAGATAGGTCTTTTGACCTTTGGTGGCGGCGGTGTAATGATTGCATGGATACAGCAAGAATTGGTGCGCAAAAAACATTGGCTCAGCGACAGTGATTTTCTCGATTTTTACGCCATTGCACAATGCACACCGGGAATTATTGCCATAAACGTTGCCACCTTAGTCGGTTATGCCGTGCGCCGAAAAGCCGGCGCCACAATTGCCACCATTGCGGTCATTTTGCCTTCAATCATCATTATATCGTTGATTGCTTCCATTCTGCCTAATTTTACGCAAAGTGATACAATTATGCATGCTTTCAACGGCATCCGCGCCGCAGTTGTTGCCATCATTACCAATATTGCAGTTAACATGTTGCTCTCCAATGTCAAAGATATAACAGGCAAAGCCATATTTGCACTCAGCTTTTTATTGTTGCTCTTGTTTGCTTTATCGCCGATCACCATGGTTATTTTCGGGTGTATTGCCGGTTTAACTGCCAAAAGAATATTTCCGGTCGGAAGGGATAAAGCATGATCATATATTGGCAACTTTTCTACGAATTTTTAACCATCGGCTTATTGGCTGTCGGAGGCGGTTTGGTCACTATACCGTTTTTGGCGGAACTGAGTGAAAAATATGGCTGGTTCAGCTTAGATGAACTGACCGACATGATTGCAATTTCCGAAATCACACCGGGCACCATCGGCATAAATATGGCCACTTTTGCCGGATTTCAAACCGGCGGCATCAGCGGCGGCATAATTGCCACTTTAGGCTTAACCTTGCCGGCATTTATTATCCTGCTGTTTTTCAGTAATTTTATTGTTAAATACAAATCAAATCACATTTTTCAAAATATCTTATTTGGCATTCGCCCGGCGGCCATTGCATTGATTTTATATGCCGGTTGGTTAATTGCCAAACTGTCGTTAACCGAATGGAAAACCCAGCTTTTATCGCTTGTGCTTTTGCTTTTAAGTTTTATTATAAAAAAATCACCGTTTATTTATATCATTATCGGTGCCGGCACCGGTATCGCCTTCGGCTTATAACCTTAAAATCTACCTTTTAAAAACGTCATCCTCGCACAATGCTTCCTCCATATCGTCATCCTCAAACGTCCCTTTTATTGTCATCCTCCAACTCGATTGGAGTATCTCGGCAAATTAAAATTATAGCTCTTCAATGGCATCATCATCAGGACTCACCTATTTCTTACCGTCATTACCCGGCTCTGACCGGGTAATCTCAGCGAAATAATCCGTTGATAAATTTAATTCTGTGCTTGGTAAAAAAGACAACTTGCGCTATAATAATGCACATGTGAACATCAGAAATTCGCCGTTTATGCGGCACGAAAGTGAGGATATAAATGATAAAAATAAATATCAAAATGGCACGTTGGTTTGCTTTAGGCTTTATAGGCGGTTTAATTTTTGTTGCCGCAGCCAATGCCGGTGTGCAATTTTTACCTCAAGCCATGAGCGGTGGTCGGGCAGCCGTTTCAAAACCTGCCAAAAGCAACAACTGTGCCGGTTTTTCATCACAAGCCAAACAAGGACCGGAATGGTCCTGCCAAACCTGTGTTAGCAATGGTGTTACCAAATATAAATGCAAAAAGGTTCCATCCGGTAGCAATGCTTCTGCCACAAGCGGTTCTTTCGGCAAGAAGTAACGCTCAGTAATAACACGCATTTTTCATCTTTGCTTTGCTCTTCATCTCTATTTGCAAAGTGCTTTATGTGTATCGACAAAAGCCTTAAAATCACCTATACTAAAGATAATCTAATTTACAAATTGTGTTTTAAGTATTCTGCGAATTACTTATAGTTGTTGGCGGCGGCTGATAATGAAAAACACACTGAGTAATTAGACAAAGAGAATTGTTTTTTATATTGTTTAATATTTTTTCATTACAAAGAGTATGAAAGAGTTCTTGAAGCGTGTAGTTTTGGGATTTGTAGCACTGCTCATTCCCGTGTGTCTGACTGTTTTGGTAATGAAGGTTATTGACAGTGGATTGATGAACGGTATCGGCTATTTAGGGATTGGCTATATGGCCGGTTTTACAGCCTACTGGTTCTCTAAAGTGGGTAAAAAAATGAACTGCCGTGACCATGAGGATGCCTTCTGGCTGACCACGATTTTCAATGCCAGTGCGGTATTGGTTCTGAATATCGGTGTTGCATTGTTTGGCTGGTTTGCTATGGATAATTTCCATGAGCTACCCTATGCCTTTGCTCCGGTAACACTGAGTCTTGCCTATGCGGCTACATTAGGTGCTATCGTCTGTGGTATGAGGCTTCATTACAACGGTTGGAATATGACCTTTAACGACAAAGGTTTGACATGGTCAATTCTGGCGTTTGCTGTAGTGTTTACAGTATGCATGCTCATCGATGTGTGCGAGCGATACTTTGGTCTCAAGATTGCCGACTTTGCCGTGACAATTATCTCTGCCAGCTTGGTTCTCAGTATTTGCGGCATAGTATTTTTTGCTTGCAAACTGATTTTCAAGCAGAAATAGCCGATTGAATGAGCCAACAACATTAAAAGAAACCTGTCCTTCGTCTGAGGGGCAGGTTTCGCTTTTTTAAATGCTTTTTGTATGTGCTTATAACAACCTCTGTTTAAAATAATTTGTAGATGCCTAATCCGCGCAAAGCGCGGAGGCATGACTTGTTTATATATATTACCGCACTAAAGTGCGGAGATGCCTTCGTCAGCCTTAAAAGGCTTCCTCTGCATGACATACTCTTTGTCATTGTGAGG
>JAZNQW010000186.1:0-12990 GCA_045590435.1 Alphaproteobacteria bacterium
ACAGCGTGCGCAACCCAAAAGTCATAACATTCTGCACCTTCATATAAAGCCTTGGCAACCACTGCCGCCTCAAGCCCGTAGGCGTTATCTTTCACCACTGCCGACGGCGTTGCCGGCTTAATCATATCGCGTAAAAATTTATAATTGCGCAACAATTTGTTCAAATTAATTTCCAACACAGGTCGTGTCATAATTTTTGAATTAGGTCTTGTAAAAATGCTCATAATGTTTATTATCTCCTATTAAGAGGGAACGAATGTTTTATGTTGATTCACATATACACTTACAGGATTATAAAACAAAAGATATTAAAAGTATAGTCCTAAATGCGCAAAAATTTAATATACGTTTTTTTGTTAATCCGTCGGCACATCCGGCTGACTGGTCTAAAATTGCGGCACAGAGTGATGAATTAACATCTATTATTCCGGCTTATGGTGTGCACCCGTGGCAAATTCAGGAAGTCCCAAACGATTGGCAGTTTGATTTAGAACAATACCTGAAAAACAATTACCGTGCATGGGTGGGCGAATGCGGCTTTGACCGAATTAAAAATCCGGATATTAACGCTCAAAAAGCAATTTTTGAACCACAACTTAAATTGGCACAAAAATATAAAAGACCATTAATCATTCATACCGTCAAAGCTGATGAAATTATGGCATCATATTTTAACCGGTTGCCGGCGCACACAATTTTTCACTCGTTTACCGGATCCTTGGAATGGGGAAAACAAATCCAAAGTCACAACTATTTTATTGGTTTGAATTTTTCGATTCTGCGCAAGAAAAATGCCGCCGAACTAGTGAAAAATTTGAACTTGTCACAAATTTTGCTCGAAACCGATGGACCATATCAATCAGGTAAAAAAGGCATTGAAACCATGCCGCAAGATCTGCCGCTTTTGGCTCAACAAATTGCTGATTGGTGTGGCATTTCATTAAATAAGTTAGAACAAATTTTATACCAAAACTGGCTCAAATTTTCAGGAGAAACAAATGCAGCAAACCCCTAAATCTTTACGCCTACACATTGCTATTTTAGGCCGCGTTAATGCCGGTAAATCAAGTTTCTTAAACCTTGTTACCGGTCAACAAACGGCCATTACTTCGGCCGTTGCCGGCACCACTACTGATGTGGTTGAAAAAGCGCAAGAATTACCGCCTCTCGGTCCAGTATTATGGTTAGATACGGCCGGCTTCGGCGATAACACGGAGCTAGCAAACGAACGTCTTGAAAAAACCGCTCGCGTTTTAGATCGCACAGATGTAGCCCTTCTCATTTGCCAAGGTGACAAAATCGGCATTGAAGAAGAACAAATTATGGAACAACTGAATGCACGCAAAATTCCTTATATCAAAATTTATAATCAAGCAGACATTTATAAGGTGACACAACCGGACGGCATCTGTGTTAATTCAAATGATTTATCAACACGTGACCGTGTTTTGAATGAACTGAAAACCGCCCTTCTGAAAATTTGCCCTGATGATTTTTTGAATCAATCGCCGTTGGTGGGCGATTTATTACCACCGCACTGTACTGCCATAATGATGATTCCGCTTGATTATGAAGCGCCGAAAGGCCGTCTGATTATGCCGCAAGTGCAAGCCATTCGCGACTGTTTGGATCATAACCAAAACATTATGGTGGTAAAAGAAGACGATTACGGTGCCGTTTTGCATAATTTCAAAACCCCGCCGGCTCTGGTTATTTGCGATTCGCAAGTAGTCGATATTATGGTTGCTCAAACGCCACCGGAAATAAAATGCACCACTTTTTCCATTTTAATGGCACGATTCAAAGGTGACTTAACTAAAATGACACAAGGTGCCGCCATGATTGATCGCTTGCAAGACGGAGACAAAGTTTTAATTGCTGAAGCATGTACGCATCACGCCATGGAAGACGATATCGGTCGTGTTAAAATTCCGCACTGGCTGAAGCAAAAAACCGGCAAAAATTTGCAAATAGATCATGTCAGCGGTTGCGACTTTGCCACCGATTTGGCTCAGTATAAACTGGTGATCCAATGCGGCGGTTGCACCATTAATCGGCGCGAAGTTCTATCTCGCATTCAAAAATGCTCTGCCGCCGGTGTTGCCATTACCAATTACGGCGTTTGCATTTCAGAATTAAAAGGGGTCTTAAAGCGGGTTTTGGAACCGTTTGATGATGTTTACAAAGCCTATCTTGAAGCCAAAAGATAAAGCCAATCATTCATAAACGGCATCTTCTTTTCTCCATCTTCAAAATCAGCCGAAAATGACTATTTTAAACTTGAAGGAGGAAGCTATGTTGTTTGTTAAACCAAGAAATTTAACCGTTGATTCCATTATTCTGGATGTGCGCTCGCCGGAAGAACATCAAATAGAAGAACTGAAACTGCCGCACTTTAAAAAAGAATTGGCTAATCTAAATCCGGCGGAGTTCATTCGCGAAAACAACTTAACTCAGGCGCAAACCATCAACATTTTATGTGCTTCCGGCGCACGAGCCTCACAAGCGGCCGAAAAATTTGAGAAAGCCGGATTTACGAATGTAGCTGTCATAATCGGCGGCATGGTGGAAGCAGAATATGAAGGATTGGAAATTATCCGCCACTAAAAAAATAATTCTTGGCTTTTATGCTTAATCCTTATATTATGCCGCTATAAATAAGGAGAACAATATGCCAAGCTGGGAACTGGAAGACAAATATAGCGGCATTGTTTGCGGCATTGATGAGGCCGGTCGCGGACCATGGGTAGGCCCCGTTGCCGCCGGTGCCGTGGCTTTTTTAAGCCGACAAATTAATCCGGAATTACTGCAAAATCTGGATGATTCGAAAAAACTTTCTGCCACCAAACGCGAAAAATTGTATGACCTGATTTTAGCAGAGGCAGTAGCCGGCCGCTTAACCTATGGTATCGGCCTTGCAAGTGCTGAAGAAATTGACCGTCTCAATATTTTACAGGCCACTTTTTTAGCCATGCAACGCGCCGCTCAGCAACTGACTCCCTCCCCAACTCAGGCCTTAATCGACGGCAATCGCCTGCCAACGCATTTTATTTGCCCGACTTCTTGTTACATTGGCGGTGACGGAAAGTCTTACTCCATTGCCGCAGCCAGTATTTTAGCCAAAGTATATCGTGACCGCTTAATGCAAAAATTGGCTGAGCAATATCCTTACTACGGCTTTGAAAAAAACGCAGGTTATGGCACTAAAGACCATATTGAAGGCATACGACAACACGGATTAACGCCGGAACACCGCAAAAGCTATAAGCCGATTAAACAATATTTGCTGACAAGCCAAATCTGACACCCTAGAAAAACGCAAACCAACGATTTCAGCCGGTGGAGTTTTGCTTACAAAAAATATTTATCCATGCTTAAAATAAACTTGATTTTATCAAGATTTTGAGTTAACTTCAACCTAATTTAAAATTATGCAGATAGAGATTATTTCACACAGTACTAACATCTAAAAAAAGAGAGTATGTCTAAAAAAAGATTCTGGGAATATTTACTGATTCCGTACTATTGCATTCAATTGGCCGTGATTACTTGCAAGTTGCACTTCTCCAAGCCGCGTCATACCGAAGATACCGAAGATACCGAACATGAAGACTATGACGCCGAAGAAGATGATGAAAAACAATACTAAAATTGCCGACATCACCGCCCGTTGACTGAAAACAACTCAAAACCTGAATCAATTAACAAAAAACCATTTAAGATACGCCATCTTAAGTGGTTTTTTACATTTTAAGCCACCTTTTGCCCGTTTATAGTCTCAATGGCAGCCAAAACCTTATTCTGCCGCTCAACATTCTTACATTTACGCACATAACTATTCAAAATAACTTCTATCGGTTCTGCCGCTTCTTTTTGATTTAATGCGATTTGAATCAAATAATAAGTCGCTGCTTCAAATACGGAATCCTCCGGTGCAAACAACTGCTTGGCAATTTCCACATACGGCATTTCAAACGGCTGACCGCTGTTACAAAAATCGGCCATATACCCCTTTTGTAACGCAATCGCCTCTTGCGGCGAAATATTGCGCTTCTTTTTGCCGTTTGCCCGTGGCCGCATAAATAAAAAATCAATCAAATTTTGAATAAACGAATTTTGGCTCATGTTTTCTCCTTGTCACATAATGTAGCACACAATTTGCAAAAGTGAAGATAATTTTTATCTGTTTTGCCGATTTTACCCCAAAAGCTGTGCAAAAGTTATTGTCGCACTATACAAAAATTAAAACTGCGCCTAAAATAAATCTGTTTTAGGACTAAAATAAGGAGAACTTATATGAAAAAAATTTTAACAACGGCTATTGTTTGTGCCGGTTTAAGTATAGCCACTTCGGCGCATGCGGTTGACTCTACCGGCGGTTGCGGCTTAGGCTCTATGGCTTGGCGCGGTCAATCGGGTATTATTCCGCAGTCTTTGGCAATGACCACAAACGGCTTCTTTGGTTCAAACACTTTTGGCGTAACTTTCGGTACTTCAGGTTGTGATCCGAACGGACGTATTACCGGCGGTACGGGACGCATGATGTTAGCCTTCCTGCAAGACAACATGGAACAATTTGCCATGGACGCGGCTGCTGGTCGTGGTGAAACCATTGAAACGCTGGCCGGCATTATGAATGTAGACAGCAAAACTTTGGGCGAAGAAGTTCAAAAGAACTTTGCTTACATTTTCCCGAATGATAATGTGGAGGCTGTTGACGTAACAATGCGTGTTATGGAAGTAGCTCACGCTTAATTCAGACTAAAAAAGAAAACCGCCGAAGCTATCGGCGGTTTTTTTATCTAGAAAACCTCATTCTCCACTAAGTAATATAACAACGTCATCCTCGTGCTTGACACGCGCTACGAAGTAGCACGAAGTCGGATCCCGGCCATACAAATTAATATAGCAATGTCATCCTCGTGCTTGACACGAGGATCTCTGCTATATAAAATACCATTGAATTTTACCAATTAACAACAAAACCATGCGACGTTTAAGTATATACACTTTTTTCTTGATGTTTTCGTTTTGCGCACACGCACAAACGATTTCAGACTACGCACAAACGCCGCAATGGATAAAATTATTACACTATCACGGCACAAGCGGTGCTTATCAAGGGCTGATTGACAATGCAGAATTTTACGTTTCGCCTAATGGTCGCTATAATCCCGAAGCCGAACTGCAGGCCGAAATCACAGCTTTTTCCACCACCGATAATACACAAAAATGCGAATTTCCGGCACGTTTTGAATGGCTTAAGGAGCAAGGATTAATAACCGGTGATTTAAAAAATTGCGCCGACTATCAACAATTTATGGGCGATATACAACCAAGCGGCATCACCATTTTGTTCACCAATGCTTATATGAGTAATCCGGCTTCACTGTTCGGCCATACCTTAATCCGTATTGACACCGCCCGTCAAGGCTCACAAATGTTGGCGCATGGTTCAAACTTTGGCGCCAATTCGGGCAGTGATACTGGTATGCTTTACGCCATCAAAGGTCTGCTAGGCGGCTATTATGGCGGCTACTACATCAGCCCGTATTGGACCGTGATTAACACCTATAATAATATTGAAAACCGCGATATTTGGGAATATCAACTCAATCTCAGCGATAAAGAAAAAATCAAATTTGTGAATCATTTATACGAAATGCGTAATGCAAGAATTCAATATTATTTTTTGATCAAAAACTGTTCCTATATGATTTTAGAAATTCTTGAAGCGGTGCGGCCGGAGCTGGATTTAACGTCAGATTACAACGTTTGGGCAATTCCGCTTGATACTTTAAAAACCATCAAATCGGTACCGAATTTAGTCAGCGAAGTACATTATCGACCGGCACGATACACCAAAATCATGGCGCAACTTGAAGGTATGAATCATCAGCAATATCAGAGCTTTTTAGATGGCATTAACGACCATAACTATAATATGTCACAATTAAGCGAACAAGAACAAGCCGCTGTTTTGGAAACCGAATATCAATATTATCAATACGTTTACGTTGCCAAAGAAATGGAACTTAAAGAATATCGTAAAAACAGCTTTGCCGTATTGCGTAAACGAAGCATTATGCCGACCGTCGACGAACAAGAATTATCCGGCGAAGACCCGAGTTTAGCTCATGATTCGGCCCAAATAGAACTTTCGGCCGGCATCAATCGCCATCAAAGCTACGAAGAAATAACCATACGTCCCGCTTATACCGATTTGATGAACAATAATTTCGGCCTGATTAAAGGCGCCGGAGTTAAAGTATTGGAAAGCCGCTGGCGCTATTATAATCAACGCCATAAGTTGGTTTTGCAAAACTTTACCGGTCTTAACATTCGCTCACTGGTGCCGTCTGATTGTGTTTTTTCACCACTCTCTTATACCACAGATATGTCGTTGCAACGTGAATATAATCCGCAAACGCTTGATGAAGGATATGTGGCTAATCTCGGTTTTGGTTTAGGTAAAACTTATGCCTTAGCTGATGCTTTTTGGTTATTTGGAATTTTACAGGCCGGCGGACAATATGGCGGTTTTTTACCGCATAACCAATGGGTTGGATTAACTCCGGAAGTTGGTATTTTCAGCAATTTTGAACGTTTTCGCCTGTTTGCCGCCGCCAGTTATCGCTTCACGCCATATAAATCGGCCGACCGCCTCATATATCGCACGACTGCAACATTTGATTTAACGCGTAATTTGGCGCTGGAAGCATCTTACGAATCAGACTTTGACGCTCGTGGCCACAATAGAGAACAATTTTCCGCCGGTGTGCGTTACGCTTTCTGATATTGTATATAATGGGTAACCATATTTAATAAGCCACCTATTCTTGGAAAGTTATATATTGATTACAAAAATTTTGAAAAAAATATAAAATAATGCTTGCAATTCAAAATAAATTGATATATTAAAGTTTCTGTTGAAACGATGCGCCCGTAGCTTAATTGGATAGAGCATCTGACTACGGATCAGAAGGTTGTGAGTTCGAGTCCCGCCGGGCGCGCCAATAAAAAACCTCCCTTAAAGGGAGTTTTTTTTGTGCGCAATCCGAAGGGGGGCGAACTCACAGGAGTGAGTTTGACTACAAGGCAAAGGCGGAAGAACGCCGGTCGGCGATAGCCGATTGCCGCAGTGAACGAAGCGAACATAGTATTTGCGCAGTCGCCCCGCCCTTTTTGCAGATGCAAAAAACAGGCGTGCCAATATTTTTTTTGCAATTTGAGGTTGCTTATTCTTGTCTGTAAAGTTGCACAAAATCAGCATAAAAATATCTTGCAATTTGTTGCATTTAATTTTATAAAAATCGCAGTGCAGGCGTAGCTCATCAGGATAGAGCGACTTCCTCCTAAGAAGTAGGCAGGCGGTTCGAGTCCGCCCGCTTGCACCATTTATCAAAAAATTTCTCCGATATGTGGCTAGAAGTCAAAACGACTGAATTATCTGCTAAAAACTCTTATTGAATAGCCAGTATATTTTATATCTGTTGAATTTCCAATCGTTTTTCTTATGCATGGCAATAGATATCTTATTGTCGGCTAAGATTTGAGAAAAAATCGGCGTTTTTTTTGATTTTGAACAGTTCATTCTCGATTTTTGTGGCATAGCCTTGTCGTCTGCATTGCGGTTTGGTGTATAAAAAGCCAACACTGCCATCAATATGTATTCCAACATACGATACAGCTTTGCCATTTTCTCGATATACAAAAATTTCGTTATTTTGACGGATTTTGTAGTCGAACGCAAACATTATCTTTTTTTACATTTTAAAACCATTTAATCTGACCGAATTGCTTTTTTCATATCAAAACGCATATAAAACGATTGACAGTGCTTTTTGCGGATTTATATTAGAGTTTATCGTTTTATAATTCTTATATTTTTAATTTAATAAATTACAATTATGTTAGCAAATCAAGAAGTGGATTATTCCGCCCAAATCAAGGCCGGAATGTTTGATTTGGGCGATGGAACGTTTAAGAAAGATGTGGAAAATCTTGCTCAAGTTCGTTCCATTGTGGCGTTTGTCGATGAGACGCAAAACAAGGTATTCGGCCTGTGTCCGGTGCAAACAATGAGACCTTTCTGTTACTGGAGTCTACCGGTACAGACGGCTCATATTACATCGGGCAAAGAGGCTACACAGGTTTTGCTTGAAGAGTCGGCAAAGTATGGTTTGGAATTGTCGGCCGCCAAATTTTGCGTGAAATACAGCAACTTTGGTGTTAAGGTCGGCGAGGCATTTTTGCCGTCGCGTGATGAGTTACAGCGCGTGTCAGGCAGTGCCGCCGCAATTTTGACAGCCATGCACAAAATCGGTCTGCATCATTCGGACAACACATTTTTGAGCTCGTCAATCAATGAGGAGTTCTATGTGTGGATGCAGAGTCTGTCATTTGGAGCGGTAACAGGGTGGTTCTATCAGCACCGCACGTTTGGCGTGATGCCTATGATAGAGATTAAACTCTAACTTTTAAAAGAAGAGCGTTGTTTTTGGGCTAAGTCCAAAGCAACGTTCTTCTTTTTTGATAACACGACAACCTAAGATATTTACTCCTCAGTCAAACAGTCAATCTTCTTCCAAAGAGCATTATCCCCGATAAACATGGAAATTATAATCAGCAGAAATATGCTTTCCATACATCTATAAAAAATCATTATGATGGAAATCAACACCGAACTTCTTCGGTTTCCAAAACGTCTTGCGCGCGCTTCATAAATTCTATTTCATCTTGCACAAAATTATTGATAACCAATACCACATCATCACTGATATTCAAAATCCTTGCAGCTGTGCGAATAATTTTAATTTCATCATCAACAATAATGCTGTCAACCGAAGCAACAAACCATAAACAATGCAACAAATCAATGGCTATTGACCGCGTTGTAATCGGTCTTAAAACTTCATATAAATCATTCAAACTCGTCGGAATAAATAAATTATCCAACTCCGATTTAGGAAGTTCAAAGCCTTCAATTAAATGTTTTATATATTTTTTTTCCAAAAACTGAGGATTTTGATCTACTTTTGCAAGAAACAGCACCATTTGCAAATATGCTCGTTTTTGGTGCACCGTCAAATACATTTGACCATTATATAAATTATACATGATGTCCTCCTTTACCCTCTAGTTTTACATTTATTTCAAAAAACTATCCGGCATTATGTTTTGTATCATAAAGAAGTAAAAATTTTTTTAAAATTCTTGACTTTATTTTTTTACATCACAAAATATATCAAAAATATACAGAGAGGTATGAATGAAAAAGATTGGATTAATCGGTGATAGTATCGGACAAGGTTTTTGGGATGAAACAGATTTAGGATGGTTTGCTCGTCTTGGTCGCTTAATCAAGCAAAATTACGGTGCCGATTACATATTTAATAATATGTCGCAATTCGGTGATAATATTGCAGATGCTTATCATCGCGCCGAAACAGAAGTTTTATCTCGCGCATTTGACCTCATTTTGGTTAATATCGGTATAAATGATTTACGCCGCCGTAAAGACAGTGATGAGCAATTAGATTTCTCTGAAGGCGCACGATTGATGTATTGGCATAAACTGCTTGACCTTCTCACCCAAACCAATGCTAAAATCATTATCACCGATTTATTACCGGTTATTGAGGGTTACTATACTCCGGATGCCTCATTGATTCGTCGCAATAGCGATGTTGAACGCTATAACGAAATTATCTCGGCTGTTTGCAAAGAACACAATATTGCTTTTTATGCCCGCTATAACGTTTGGCAAAAACTGAATTTAGAAGAGCTTTATTTTGATGCCACACACCCGAATGCTACCGGACATCAATTACTTGCCGAGCAGACTTTTGCATATTTGAAACAACAAAACTTGCTCTGATTTTATAAAAATATTGACAAATTTTTCCGACCATGATAATTTGCAAGCAAATTCAAATTATCATGTTCGTTTACTTTATATTATTAACTAACTTCTTTTTTTATGAAGCAACATTATTTAAACTTTAAGCCACTGTCTCAAGATTTTTGCGTGCCTGATTCCTTTATTCAGGCCTGTATTCGTGAGAAGAAAATTCCCCTGTTGGAACTGGCAGTCAAGGAATACCAGCAGCTGGGTTGTATGCCACCGAAATCAACCGCCCCCGTGGTCGGCTTCTTGATGGGACGCGACAACGATTGCTACTCCGCTGATTGGAACTATCTGAAATCAATTGCCCAAACCAATGTGCAAATCATCGGTCTGACCTATGAGCACTGTGCCGAACAGGTACAGCTGTGCGACGGAATTGTGTTACCCGGCGGTGCGTTTACTTCGCCGGAATCGTATTACACCGATCCAAAGCCTAATGCTGAGCCGACTTCGCCGCGCGCCAAGGCCTATATCACCTGCATCAATTATGCGGTTGAAAATGGCCTTCCCATGCTCGGAATCTGCGCCGGCGCGCAGATGATTGCCGGTTACTTCGGAATGTTCTTGTTCCGCAATTTCAGCTATGTGGAAACACCGATTGAGCACAAGACGTTCAAAGATGAAGCGCACCGAATCAACATCTTCCCAGACAATCCTTTGTGGGAACTTCTGGGTGATCAAAATCTGGAATTCGTGAATTCGCGTCACACTGAGCTTGTAGCACCGATCAAGATCCAACGTTCTCTGTGGGCTGAACGCTATCACGAGAAGGAATCAGACGTTGAACTGCCGCTTCAGATTTACGCCGAGGCCAATGATGGTACGCCTGAAGCTTTGGGAGATGCCGATATGCACATTTTGGGTGTGCAATGGCATCCTGAAGATCTCGCTGCCCACGGCAATCAGGCGCAACAGCGCATCTTCCAGTGGCTGGCTGATGAAATTGCCGCACAACGCTAAGTTTCTGCCGGCAAAACATTTTTACAACAAAAAGGCTCTGACATTCCTGTCAGAGCCTTTTCTCATTCAAACCTAAAATTCTGTTTATTCCCATTCAATCACCGGATAATCGGCCCAACCTTTCAGGTTATAGTGCCACCACTCATGTGGAATGGCTTCAAATCCGTGATTTTCCATCAGCTGTTTCAAAAATGCGCGATTAGCCAACGCTTCAGGTGCGGCGGCCGTAAAATCATGGCGAGCCTTCTGCAGATGTTGCTGAAATTCGGCAAATTCCCCTTTAGCCACCTGCTTTTGAAAGCGCTCTTCATAAGCATCAATCTCCGTGGGATAAAGCAAATTATGCCCGTTCATATCGGTCAAACACACATCCACAGCCGTGCCGTGACAATGGTTTGATGTGCGATAATCGGCCTTAAAAAAGCCTTTAATCGGCACAATCTCCACCATTTTTTGGTGTGCCAACGGTGGTCTGTATGCATCACAAATACGCATTTTCAACTGCTTTTCTTGCAACACCGGCACTATTGATAACAAAGCCTGTGCCACATCTCTATGCATATACGCATAATTGCCGAAATGCACATCTTCGTCGGCATAAGTAGCCTTACCGACCATATTATTCGGGCGCGCATACATCATATCCGTTATAAACAGCGGATGCTCAAATAAAACCAAATCATTTACCATACATAAAATCCTTAAAAAGTTAATAATTCTAAAATCAAGCAGAAGTGTAGCATATCATGGGCCTTTATGCAATATTTTTATTTCATTCAACTCAAATACATAAAAAAGCGGATAAACTTGCGGTTATACTTGCAATTTATAATTATCGGCTTATAATTTTCTTATATTTTGATACAATTATGGGGGAAAATTCATGAGATTTGCCATTGTTTTAGCTAAGATTTTATGTGCCTTAATAACGGCTGCCGTTCTAACAGCCTTTGTCTATTATGTGGCAGTCAGTCCGACAACGGAATTAAGCACACCGATAAACCCGGTAACAATCAGCTTTGTATTACTTGTTGCTGCTTTAATGGCATGGGCTATGGTTTCAATGATAAGTGATATATCTAATTACAAGATTGACCGCAAAACCATAAAAGAAGCCTTAAGTCATAACAAACAAACCCCTGTTTTTGATACCAATAAGACTCAACCGGACTTCTCTGCCGCTCTTTCGACATTAACAGAAACCAGCCAACAGACTTTATCCGACGGTCTACAATCAATTACCGCTAAATTAGATAATTTTTCCTCCGAAAACAGCGCCTCGGCTTATAAAATAACTTCAGCCATTGCCGCTTTATCTGAAAAATTGATAGCCGCACCGACAGTTGAAAATACGGCAACACCGACAACCATCTCCGGTGACCTACCGGCTGATTTAGCCGATACGCTTCGCCAAATATGCTCGGATTTATCTGATTTACGCGCCCAAACAGCCGCAAATTTTGCCGCTCTCAAAGCTCAACTTTTTCAACAAGAGCGCATTATTGAAAGTATCCGTATTCCCAGCGCTTCAGCCGACTCAGCAACAAGCAATTATTCTCAATTGACGGAAGAAACCGATTATCCGGAGTCGGTAATCGGTTATAACGAACCGGCAACCCCAGGTATTATAAATGAACCGAAACCTGAGTTAAAAACGGGACCTACACCGGAATCGGAAACAGAACGTGAAAATATATTAACGGATGAAATTGAAAATTCTGCCAAACCAACAGATGAATCTGATATAACAGAACTTGAACCAAAACAGATTCTTTCTGAAACAAATTCGCAAGAAAATGCGGTGAATGCGAGGTTTTCCTCCGAAACTGAAACTCAGCTTGAACCGGTTAACACCGATATTGAAGTCAATCAAGAAGATGAATTTCAAACACTCCCTAATCAAGAAATTATAACCGAAACCTCTGAACCAGAAACAGACGATATTCCGTTGGAAGAGTTTATGGCTCAGACAGCTGAAGATCTTTCCGATACGCCGGTTGACTTGAACATTCCGGCCGAAGAAGAAGTGACTTATGACGAACCGGCTGATTTAGGCGCAGATGATCCGTTCGGCGCTGTTTCAGAAGAAGAACCAATTGACTTAAACATTCCGGACGAAG
>JAZNQW010000187.1:0-5487 GCA_045590435.1 Alphaproteobacteria bacterium
CAGCCATATCGCCGGCATCCTGCACCGAATTTGAGCTAAGCATCGCAAAACCGGTTTGGCGGCAGCCCATAACATCGGAATGATCGCCATAAATAGACAATGCGTGATAAGCAAGCGAACGTGCCGCAACGTGCATAACAAACGGCATCAATTCTCCGGCAATTTTATACATGTTCGGAATCATCAACAGCAAACCTTGTGAAGCCGTAAAGGTGGTGGTTAAAGCACCGGCTTGCAAAGAACCGTGGCAAGCACCGGCAGCACCGGCTTCAGATTGCATTTCCTGAATATCCGGCGTTACACCCCAAATATTCTTTTGTTTAGCAGCAGACCACGCATCAGCCCACTCACCCATCGGTGAAGACGGGGTAATCGGGTAAATCACGCAGACTTCGTTCATGCGATGTGCAACGGAAGCGCAGGCTTCGTTGGCGTCCATCATTTTCATTTTCACTTCTGACATTTAAATATCCTTTTTAGTTAATACAAAGAAAAAACGGCACTCAATGACCGATTTTTCGGTTTTTTAAAGTAAACATAAACGTTTCTGGCGCTGTTTATAACACATTCAAAACAAAAATCAAGCGTTATTAAAGAGTTGAGCAAAATAAATTTAGTTTACAGACGAATCTTATTTCACCCGTTTATTCGGTTAAGCTCAAAATTACTCGTATCGAAGGGCATTAATCGGATTTAACAATGAGGCCTTATAAGCCGGAAAAAAGCCGAAAATCAAGCCGACAATGCCGGAAAAACTGAACGGAAGCAAAACATAAAAAGTTGATAAAACCGCCGTAAATAAAGAAGATATCAGCGGCAATATATAAACACCGGCAATACCTATGACACCCCCCATCAAACCGCCTAAAAGCGATAAAATCAGCGCTTCCATCAAAAATTGCAAACGAATATCCCAACGTTTGGCGCCAATCGCCATTCTAATGCCGATTTCACGCGTGCGCTCGGTAACCGAAACCAGCATAATATTCATGATGCCAATACCGCCGACCACCAATGAAATAGAAGCAATAAAACCAAGAAAAATCGTCATCATTTGTGATGAACTTTGCGCCATTTCCATAAATTGAGTGAAATTCATAATTGTAAAATCATCATCTTTATTTATGCCTAAATTGTGGCGTTGGCGCAACAATGCACGAATTTCGTCCTGTGAAGTGTATGTGTCTTCGGCATTATACGTTTGTAACATCAGCATATTGACCATATCCGGAAACTGGGTGCCGGATACTTTTTTCTGCACGGTCGACAGCGGTAAATAAATCATATCATCCTGATCTTGTCCCGGACCGCTTTGTCCGCGAGCCGTTAAAGTGCCGATAACCGTAAAAGGAATACCTTTCACACGCACGATTTTACCCATCGGATCAATATCTCCGAACAGTTCTTTGGCCACGGTTTGTCCTAAAATCGCTACCTTATTGGCACTTTTGATATCTGTTTCCGAAAAAAAGCGTCCGTAAGCCAAATCCCATTCTTTAATTTCAAAATAGCGGTTATCGGTGCCAACAATATTTGTGGCCCAGTTTGTATTGCCGTAAACCAATTGTCCGCTGTCATTAACAACCGGTACAGCCAAATGAACAGCGGCAATTTTTTCCTGTATGGCGTCTGCATCACCGTTTTTTAAGGTTGGTTGCGAACCATGCCCCATGCGTGCCCCGCCGGATGTTGATGAGCCTGAGCGAATCATAACCAAATTTGTGCCCATTGAGCGCATTTCGTTTTGAATGGAAATTTGCGTGCCGTTACCGATAGAAAGCATAATGATGACCGCCGCCACACCGATAATAATACCCAAGCTGGTCAAAACAGAACGCATTTTGTTTGCTTCGATTGCGCGTATTGAAATTTTAAAAATTGTTTTATACTCAATCATCTATCTTTCTCTTCTTATTGATCACATCACTATGAATTTCACCATCAACAATTTTAATAATTCGTTTGGCATAAAGCGCCACATCTTCTTCGTGAGTTACCAAAATAATCGTACGTTTTAAATTGCGGTTCAGTTTGGCGAATAATTCCATAATTTCCACACTCATTTTGGTATCCAGATTGCCGGTCGGCTCATCCGCAAAAATAATCGGAGCTTCATTAACAATGGCACGCGCAATCGCCACACGTTGCTGTTGACCGCCGGAAAGCTGATTCGGCTGATGATACATACGTTCCTGCAACCCCACCCCGGCTAAGGCCGCTGCTGCTTTTTCAAATCGAGTTTTATCATCCACGCCGGCATAAACCATTGGCAGTTCAACATTTTCCAACGCTGATGTGCGTGGCAATAAGTTGAACCCTTGAAACACAAAACCGATTTTTTTGTTGCGAATTTCTGCCAATTCATCCGCATCCAAGTGTTCTACATTTTGCCCATCTAAGCTATATTCACCGGACGTCGGCGTATCTAAGCAGCCTAAAATATTCATCAAGGTTGATTTACCTGAGCCGGACGGTCCCATAATGGCAACAAATTCTCCGGCATTTATTTCCAAATCAATACCTTTTAATATCTCCAAATCAAATCCGTCAAGCGGATAGCTTTTATGAACATTTTGCAGTTTAATCAAAGGTTTCATTAACGCGGCATCCTCATTCTCATCTGGCGCACTTTCTCTATTTTATCTTTTTTCGAAACAATCACTTCGTCATCAGCTTTTAAAACATCTGTTATGATTTGTGTATTGTTATCGTCACTGACGCCGAGTTTTACGCTGATACGCTCCGGCTTACCGTTTCGCACAATCCAAATACCGCGATCGGCGTAACGCTTAGCCTTATCGCCATCTTCCATATAAAATCGCAAGGCCTGATTGGGCGCCAAAAGCACATTTTTCAGGTCGGCCGTAATAATTTCCACATTAGCGGTCATACCCGGCTTTAACTTCAAATCACTGTTATCAATTTCAATAACCACCGTGTAAGTGACAACATTCGAAGTGGTAACGGCTTCATTACGCACCTGCACAACCGTGCCGTAAAAATATTCATCATTATAGCTATCCACCGTAAAGCGTGCCGGCTGGCCGTTTTGCACCTTTGCGATATCGGCCTCTACCACCGAGGCTTCAATTTGCATTTTGGTTAAATCTTCGGCCACAGAAAATAATTCCGGTGTTGAAAAGCTGGCAGCAACGGTTTGCCCAACTTCCACCGCTTTGGAAATAACAATGCCGTTCACCGGCGATTTAATTTCCGTATACGAAAGCTCGGTTTTTGCCGAATTAAGTGCCGCTTCGGCCTGCTTAACCTGAGCCTGTTCCAATGTTAACTGTGCCAGTGCATTATCATAATCACGCTCGGCAGCCTCCAAATCTTTCTCGGTGGAATATTTCGACGCATTTAACTTAGAAATTCTATCCAATGCCTTTTTATAATACTTGATATTATTTTCCTCAACCGCCACTTGCGCTTTGGCAATTTCGAGTGCCGCTTCTCTTTGCGCCACATTGGCTTTGGCATTATCTTGGTCAATCAATGCCAATAATTGTCCCTCTTTTACCTCTGAGTTATAATCCACATAAATTTCGGCAATGCGACCGGAAGCCTGCGTGCCGATAGAAACGGTGGATAGCGGATTAATGGTTCCGGAAGCGGTAATAACTTGCGAAATATTACCAATTTGTAACAGCTGAGTTTGGTAGCCGGCCGCATGCTCACCCGTGCTGCGCCATAACCATATACTGCCGCATGCCAGCAAAATGATACCGACAACACCGCAAAACATCTGCTTTTTGTTTAAATGCTGCCAATCAATGTTTTGCATATTTCTGATAGCGTTATATGTCTTTGTTTTCATTTCAAATTTCATTTTTCACCTCATTTACATACCTGCAATATAGTAAATTTTAAATAAATTGTCCAGATGGTATGTATATTTTTTTTATAATTCGGTATGTAAAAAAGATTTACGGTTGTCGATTGACTTTTACCATAAAATGTCTTATAAACAACCGCAATAAAGGAAAAATCATGGCAAAAAAGGCTCAAAAATCAGATTTTATTTCCAGCGGGTTGGTGGCACAAAACCGGCGCGCTCATTTTGATTATGCCATCAGTGAAACTTTTGAGGCCGGTCTTGTTTTAACCGGCACCGAGGTTAAATCGTTGCGTCAGGGACACGCCAATATTAACGAGGCATACGGCATTGTGGAAGGTGAAGAGCTTTTAATGAGTAATATGTTTATTGCCGCTTACGACAATCAGGGATATGCCAGTCATGCCGAACGTCGTAATCGCAAACTGTTACTACACCGCCGTGAAATTATTAAAATCATTAACGCGTTGAATCGTAAAGGTTCAACTTTGATTGCCATGAAATTATATTTTGATAATCACGGTCGCGCCAAATTACTAATTGGTCTCGGCACCGGTAAAAAACTTTATGACAAGCGCGAAACTACCAAAGAACGTGATTGGAATCGCGAAAAAGCCCGTCTGCTGGCACATTAAGCAACCAACTTATCTTCCAAAACCGGAATAAAAGCATTGACCGTACCATAAAAACTGTTGCACGCTTCATCATTTCCATAACCGAAAACACAACGAATATAAATTTTATCACCGACTTTATGCAACGGCTCTATATTCAGAAAACCATTAAATGAATGATTATCAATTTGTTTTTTGAACTTAATTTTATCAAATTCCAAAAGATAAACTTTGCGACGATGCAAATTAAATTCATCGGGCGTAATGTTTTTATAAAAATCAAACATATTGCGTTCTATACCGCCCAGCAAAGTCACATACAGCATTTGATTAAAACACATAATTGCTTCAACCGCATTAAAATGACCGGAACCAGGTGATAAATAACACGATTCATTGATGGCAAATTGCGCTTTTAACGTCACTGTATTATCTTTTTTACTGATTTCGGCATGCGTAATATAGCGCGTATTCTTTGCAATATAGGTAACAAGCGCTTTATTGATAATGTCTTCCGATACAATTGCTGTCATCATTATACACCTTAAAGCTCGTCATCTAATTCGCCATGAAGCAACTTGACAGCTGTTTCTATATCTTCTTCTTTATCGGCACGCGGTTCACGCGAGCATTTATCGTCCCGACCGAGTTCCGTGCAAACATCAGGCTCAGCCCCGTTTTCATGAATTACTTTACCCGACGGGGTGAAAAATTGCTCTGTGGTTAACACCAATTTACCACCGTTCGATATTTCAATTATGTTTTGCACCGTGCCTTTACCAAAAGACTTCGTTCCCACTAATTTGGCACGCGACTGATCTTGCAAACCGGCGGCCAGAACTTCGGCAGCCGAGGCTGTTTCACCGTCAATCAAAATAACCATCGGTTTGTCGCACAAAACACCTTGTTTTGACGTGTAATAATGAATATTGGCATTATTGCGTGCCGTTGTATAAGTAATAATTTCGTCGTCCGTAAATAAATCGGCCGTGTTAATGGCTTCGTTCAGCATACCGCCCGAATTACCGCGTAAATCTA
>JAZNQW010000188.1:0-3328 GCA_045590435.1 Alphaproteobacteria bacterium
GACCGCTTGGCCTCCGACTTCCGGTGTGTGTTATTTTACATCCGCTTATTACACCGTGCGCGTCATTGGCTGTTGATTCTCCATACCTATCAGATTCTGCTAGGTCAATGCCTATTTCAACATTACCAAAAACGCAGTCAGCTATAATATTATTTCCGCCCATGATAACTGCGCCGGTGTAGCAGTAACGCGCAAGACAAGCTATAATTTTGTTATATTCGCTGTATTCGCCAAAATAGAAACCCGCGCTACAATATTCAACATCTATATTTATGAATTTGGAACCATTTAGACTTTGTCCGACAAACCGAGAAAACACGCCGCAACCTTCAAAATTTTTAATATATAAATTTTCAAGTGTTATATTATACGCGTCTAATAGCGGCGATTCAATATTTCCTATTTGAATTCCATGACCGCCGAGTGAATAATCTTCTACAGGTGTTATATCTCCGTTTTCCTGATAGCCCTCAATGGTTAAGTTTGAGATATAGGAATTTTTCCGAAGTTTTATAGCGTAAGTGTTGCTTGTGCTTGTGGATATTATTCTTGTTTTGTTTTTTCCGACTCCCGTTAAAACTGCGCCTTCTGGTAAATACATTCGTTCTATATAGAAGTCACCCGCGGCAAGTCTACATTTTCCGGTAGTATTAATAAATTTCATTATTTCATCTGCGCGGCTTGTTGTATCGCCTGAGGGGTAAAGATCATAATCTGCGGCCGAAGCGAAAAAATGAATAGAACTTGAAATAATAGAAAAATCTGATGTCGGGTCTTCCAAATCTGTGGTTAAGTTCGCGCCGTCCTTTCTGTGAAAACCAATTCTGAAGTAGTTTATATTATTTTCTTTCTTAATTGTAACAATTTTGTCTGCGGATATATAAGCGCTGTTTGTATATGGAATTCTGTTTGCTATAGATTTAGTCGGATAGCCCCAAATGCAATATTCATAATCGAGACTATCCATATACACAATCATATTTTCAGCAAGGTCTAGATAATCAGTTCTTGTGTTGTTTGCGCTATTTGGCCCATTATTACCCGCCGGCTGTAATGTTCCACTATTAACTAATCCAAGCGAATAAGGGTGTGGTATATTGAAAACAGTTTTTAGGTCATATTCAAAAGCGCTTTTTAAATTACCAACATCTGCGGAAAGATCTGAATAATCCGACGGAATACTTTCAAGCACCTCTTCCGCTTCTTCTTTAAAATATTTGGCGTTGTTTTGATAATACTGGCTTTCACTTGTCACCGGCGTACCGTTCTGCGTGCCGTTCGCCCAACCTTCAGAGCGTAGCGCGGCGGCGTTTGCGGCGTCTTTTATATTATCGGTATCGGCTTTATCCTGCGCAACCGTAGCTTTATCAGCGGCAACCGTAGCTTTATCCTGCGCGACCTGTGCGGCGTCTGCGCTTGCGTCTTGCGCGGATTGAAGCGCTGTTAAGGCTGATGTCGCGGCGCTCTGTGCGCTATTTGCGGCGTTCTCCCAATACTGCGCCGCATTTGCGGCGGCCGTGGCGGCATTTGCGGATGCAATAAGCGTGTCAGCTTTGGCAACAAGCGTGTCATTTTTAGCGGCAACTGTCACATCTCTTGCTGTGTATACATCTGATAGCGCGTCTTCTGCTCTCTGTATTTCGGCGTCTAACGCGCCGTCAATGCTTTCTTCTTTAGCGTTCCAAGCAGCAACAAGTTCTTTAAATTTGCGCATAAACCAGTTAAGGTTTAACTCTTGGCTTTTTCCATATGGATAGCGAAACATATTATTCTCCTTCCAGTGCTTCAACTCTTTCTTCCAGCGCTTCGACGTGTTCAATTAACTGTTTAATAACTCCGATAACCCAATCAAGGTTCAATTCTTCAGTATTTCCGTATGGATATTCAAACATGTTAATCTCCTTTCAGTAAACCATCAGACAAAACCGGCGTTTGAAACTATCCGCGATATAATTAACAACGTTAATTTTCGGTGCAAGTTCCAACTCCGATGTTATCATCTGCGCCGGCGTTGTAACTCCAATATTTCCATGAATCCGGGAACTATGCACCCGGCCTGCGCTGTCTGTCTCCGTCTCCCTTGTTGTCTGCGTGCTTTCGCCGCTTGCGTTGCTGGTAGACGCGCTAGCGCCGCTTCCTTTATCCTGTACGGCGAGAGTGTCACTATTGTACCCTGCAACACGCGTTGTATCATCCGTTGAATTAACGCTGTTTCCGCGGCTTGCGTTGGTGATACTATCATTTTTATTATTGCTTTTTACCCGGCTTTCGTTGTCTGTGCTGTCTTCTATGCGGTCATAGTTTTCAATAGGATTATATTCCAGCGCGGCCATATCGGCCAGTTTCTGCCATGTTGAGAGTTCTCTATTACTCCAAATAGCTATAAATTCTTTCATACAATCCCAATCCGGATATAGCAATTCAAGCTCGGCACAATCCATGCAAATAGCGTCAACAACTAATTCACTGTCAACACCTGGCGGAAGCACTATATCGGAAAAGAGAGTATCATCAAACTCCATCAGTCCGAGAATTGATAATGTCGCCCTGTTTATCATTTTCCGGTTTATGCCTCCAATCTACAGTGATTTCAGCGCCGTACATGCTTTTAACCATATCGCAACCGGCGCGTATATTATCCAACCATTCTTCCGCAAGTATAGCCGTCTCAACGTTGTTCGCGTTCACTTCGTCAGAAATCAGCCGTTCCCGCTTGTCTGTGTTCGCGTTCGGAATACCAATTCGTGTATCAAATTCATCTTCGATTTTAGCGAGATCGGCCAATAGATCATGAACCAAATAAACATCTTTCGGCTTCTGCTGGAACGCGTTCCAGTTCGGCGTGCCGTCATCCTTGAAAAGCGATTTATCAATCACAACGGCCGTTTCGCCGGTGTTGATCGTGTCCATCATCTTTTTAAATGTCTGTGCCTGTGCTTTATCCTTTGCCGCGAACACGTAGGCTATTTTACTATTAATCAGATTAACATCAATCGCCTGCGACGCCAGCGCCATTTTTGCAGCATAATAACCGACAAGATCAGCTACACCGCGCCACTCATCCGTCAGCCGGATAACCGCGCAATCCTCGCCGATAACCAGCTCTTTTCCTGACAGTTCCGGCAATAGCGGATTTGCAAAGATAACAAACCGCGGCGAATAATTCACAGTATACCCTCCAGCATTCCCCCATTGTGCCAGTAACCCGTACTTTGCTGTTGGAAACACAGTAACATAGCCGCCCGCAAACAACGCATTTTTAAATAGCTCCGTGCCGAACGACGGTGGCAGTTTAAACGTAAAGACAGACAATAGTTTATTATAGAGA
>JAZNQW010000189.1:0-22234 GCA_045590435.1 Alphaproteobacteria bacterium
TTTTCCGACCGGTGGTGTGTTGGTTGACAGTTTTGAAACAATTTTGAATAATTATAAGCAAGGTAAAGGTAACTTCCGTATTCGTGCCAAATGGCAAACCGAAGATTTGGGGCACGGACAGTATCAAATTGTAGTAACAGAGATTCCGTATCAGGTTGTTAAGTCGAAATTAATCGAAAAAATAGCTGAGTTGCTTTTGAATAAAAAATTACCGCTGTTGGGTGATGTGCGTGATGAGTCGGCTGAAGATGTGCGTATCGTGTTGGAACCGAAAAACCGCATGGTGGATGCGGCATTGTTGATGGAACAGCTGTTTCGTCAGACCGATATGGAAGCTAAATTTAATATGAATATGAATGTGTTGGATTTAGATGGTGTGCCGCGCGTAATGAGTATTGGTGCGGTTTTACATGATTATTTACAACACAGAAATTATATTTTGTTACGTAAAATCAAATTCAAATTAGGTAAAATTAATGCAAGACTCGAAATTTTAGAAGGTTATTTAATTGCTTATTTGAATTTAGATGAAATTATTCGCATTATTCGGGAAGAAGACGAACCTAAAGCGGTGATGATAAAGAAATTCAAGCTAACCGATAATCAAGCCGAAGCAATTTTAAACATGAAACTGCGCAATCTGCGTAAGTTGGATGAGCAACAGATAAACGATGAACATACGGATTTATTGGCACAAAAGGCTGAACTGGAAATTTTGGAAGGGGATGAAGCTAAACGTTGGGCGGCAATTGCTGAAGAAATTAAGCGCACAAAAGAAAAGTATAGCAAGAAAACAGCTCTCGGACGTCGTCGCACAGAAATTGCCGAGCCGCCGGCTGAGATTGATGTGCCGATGGAAGCATGGATTGAAAAAGAGCCGATTACCGTTATTTTATCGCAAAAAGGCTGGATACGCTGTATTAAAGGATATGCCGATTTGAAAGAGCCGTTTAAGTTTAAGGATGATGATGCATTATTATTTGCGCTTCATGCTCAAACAACCGATAAAATCGTTATTTTGGATAATAAAGGTAAATTCTTCAATGTAGCGGCAAATGATATTCCGAGCGGCCGAGGGTTTGGTCAACCGTTGCGTTTAATGATTGATTTGGCAAATAATGATGAAGTTGTGGCAATGTTTGTGTATGAACCGAAAACCGATTATTTGATTGCCTCAGATAAAGGATATGGCTTTGTGGCGGACGAAAATCATATTTTGGCGCAAACCAGACAGGGGCGGAGAATTATGAACGTGGCGGATGATGAAAATGTGAAGTTCTGCTTAAAAATGGATGGTGATTATATTGCTGTCGTTGGTGAAAATCGGCGGTTATTGGTATTTAAAGCGGAAGAAGTGCCGGCAATGGCACGCGGCCACGGTGTATTGTTGCAAAAATATAAAGACGGAACGATTGCAGATATCCAAGTGTTTAAAGGTGAAGAAGGATTTAGTTATAATCGTGCCGGGGGCATAAGCACAGAAAAAGAACTGCTAACATGGCTCGGTCATCGGGCACAAGTTGGTAAACTGGTGCCGTTCGGTTTTCCGAAGAATAATAAATTTTTGAAATAAATTAATGCTTGACTTAACGGTGAAATCGTTTAAAACAATACATAGAGCATATACATATTGACAATTTATATTTATGTAAAGGAAATAAAACATGACAAAACAAGAAGGTAATCAAGAGAATACAGAAGTTGCAATGACGGAAGAAGAAAAAGCAGCGGCGTTGGAAGCCGAGCGTAATGAAAAAAGAGCTAGAAGAAAAGAAATTTGGGAAAAACACAAGTATGCGGTTCTTTTCTTATTTGTAGTGATTACTTGCGGTGCTTCAATGGCAATTAGTTTTATGCATAAAAATGATGCTGCCCAATTAGAGCAAGACGTGCAAACGCTGAAAAATCAAATGGCAAGCATAAATACGCAAATGCCACAAAAATTTGATGAAGTGAGCAAAGTTTATGTATTCAGTATGGAAAAAACCGTTTTAACGTTGGGAATGTTGGATAAAAAGAAAACATTTGAGCAACGTGTTAATAAATTAACTGAAGAAGTGCGTGCCGCAGAAAGAAAATTAAAATCAATTAAAGATGCGGCGGTTCGTTCGGAGTATTCGGAAGTTTATATGAAATCACTGCAGATTAAGCGCAATAATTTAATTAAAGACTATGAAAAAGAGACGAATGAGTTGACCAGTCGCATTAGTAGAGTGTTGGAAAGAATTGTGAGCGAGCAAAATATACCTGCGGTATTTTCAGCGAAGAATATTGCCGTGACAACGCAAAATGTGATTGATATTACGCCGGATGTAATTAAGAAATTGCAAGAACCGGAACCGGAGCCTGAACCGGAGCCTGAACCGGAGCAGGAATCTGAAGATGAAGAGGAAAGTGAAGAAGATTCTGAAGAATAAAGATAATTGAATATGAGTAATCATCTGAAATTAACAAACCATCGGTCAAAGCCGGTGGTTTGCGGTTTAAAATCCTCCCCTAAATTGATGTGGGCAGACTATAATCATTGCTTAACAAATGTGGCTTGTTCCGTTTTAGCGCATTTCGGACTTCCGCATAGGCACGCAACACTGCCGTTGCTAGATTCTTTTTTACAAAAAAAGGATTATAAAAATATCGTTATAATGTTATATGATGGTTTAGGTACGGCAATTATGAAGAAAAACTTGCCAGAGGATAGTTTTTTACGTCGCCATTTTAAAGGTGAAATCAGCAGTGTTTTTCCTGCAACAACTGCAGCGGCCACAACATCAATATTGTCTGGATTAAATCCTTGTGAACATGGTAGAGTAGGCTATAATGTTTATATTAAAGCATTGGATGAAGTGGTTACAATTTTTGAGAATGTCATTAAAGACACGGAACGCGCGGCAGCTGATTATGAAGTGATGACTAAAATGTTACCGTATGACGGGGTGGCAAATCAGATTAACAGGTTGCCGGGGTGCGCGGCGCATGTTTTGTTTCCGTTTGGTGAAGATGCATACCGTGATTGGGAAGATATGCGGCAGAAGATAACCAAATTATGCGCCTCAGAAGGGAAAAAATACATTTATGCCTATACGAGCGAACCAGACCATGCCATGCATCATTACGGCACAACCGGACCTAATGTAACACCGTTAATTCAACAACTTGATAATTTAACTGAGAGGTTAGCTGATGAATTAGAGGATACGTTACTGGTTGTTTTGGCCGATCACGGACATTATGAAACGCAAGTAATAGCCATGGAAACGGAATGTCCGCAACTGTGCCGATTGCTGACTCGTAATACCGCAATAGAAGGACGAGCTTGCGCTTTTTGGGTCGCTGAGGAAAATCAGGCAGAATTCAAAGCAGAATTTGAACGTTTATATGGTAAAGAATTCTTATTGTTTACGAAAGAAGAAGTTCTGAAACGGCAATTGTTTGGAGATGGCGAACCATGCGATAACTTTACCGATTCTATCGGCGATTTTCTGGCTGTGGCAGTTGGAAACAGGTATTTAGAGCGTTATGCCTATCCTGATTCAATGCGCTCGTACCATGCTGGTCTGATAGAAGATGAAATGATGGTGCCGCTGGTTGTGGTGGAAAAATAACATTTTTGAGTGCATAAAATGTTGTAGAGCTTTGAAATATGTATGAAAGCGCATTATAATACACAAGATTGGGCTCAAATTGATCGGGAAAAGAAAGAATGATGAAAGATCAAAATAAAAAGATTGTTGTTTTACAGGTGTTACCGGAACTTAATCAGGGCGGCGTTGAATTGGGTACAATAGAAATCGCCTCCGAGTTACAAAAGCGCGGTATTGAAAATTATGTGGCGTCCCAAGGCGGAAGGATGGAATTTCAATTAGAGCGCTTAAAAGTGCCGCATTTTACATTGCCACTGAAAACAAAAAACATATTCAAAATGTGGCTCAATGCGTTGCGGTTGTCTAAAATTATTAAAGAGCATGGCGTGACTATTGTGCATGCTCGTTCTCGGGCACCGGCATGGAGTGCGTATTGGGCGGCTAAACGCTCAGGTGTACATTTTGTAACAACTTTTCACGGCACATACGGTTTAGGGCCGCACGGCATAAAGAAGATTTACAATCAGGTGATGACATTTGGTGAGCGCGTGATTGCTATTTCAGATCACATTAAAGCGCATATCATGGATAATTATGGTACTGACGAGGGTAAAATTCGCCGTATTTCACGGTGTGTCAATATGGAAAATTTTGATGTAGAAAATACTTCGGCCGAGCGTATGATTAAACTGATTGAAGAGAATCATATTCCGGAAGACAAGCCGATTATTACGCTGATTGGGCGTTTGACCAATTGGAAGGGGCAAAAATTGCTGATTGATGCACTTTCCAAAATTAAAGATGAAGATTTTCATTGTCTTTTGATTGGCGATGATCAGGGGCGCGTGAAATATACCGAAGAATTGCATCAAAAAATAGATGCTTACGGCATGAATGACCGTTTTACATTTATTCGTCATGTGGCTGATGTGCCTGCGGCGATGATGATTTCGGAAGTGGTACTTTCCACGTCAATTGAGCCGGAAGCGTTTGGTCGCATAGCTATTGAAGGGCAGGCTATGGGACGTATTGTGGTGGCGTCTGATATCGGCGGTTCTAAAGAAACGGTGATTGATGGTGTGACCGGAAAGTTATTTAAAAGCGGTGATGCCGACGATTTGGCGGCGGCTTTGCGTTGGGCATTGCATCTTTCCACGGCAGAACGTGAAAAAATCGGTGCCGCGGCGATAAAAAATGTAAAAGAACATTTTACAAAACAAATTATGTGTGATAAAACAATCAAGGTTTATGAAGAAGTCATAAATCAGAAATAAAAATTTCTTAATAGTGAAGAGGTAGAAAAATGGTTAAAATTAAGTTGCCTGATGGCAGTATTATAGAAGAAAAAGACGGCGTTTCCGGTTTGGAAATTGCCGAGAAAATAAGTTCAGGTTTGGCAAAGGCGGCATTGGCTGTTAAAGTTAATGATACCTTGCAAGATTTAATAACTCCGATAACAACAGATTCTACACTCACTATTATCACCGCCAAAGATAAAGACGGTTTACATATTTTAAGACACTCGTGCGCTCATATTATGGCAGAGGCTGTGCAGGAAATTTGGCCGGATACGCAAGTTACCATCGGACCGGCTATCGACAACGGATTTTATTATGACTTTGCCCGCAAAGAGCCGTTCACGACCGAAGATTTCGCGTTAATTGAAGCCAAAATGCATGAAATTGTTAAACGTGATGAAAAAATTGAGCGTATTGTGATGCCGCGTAATGATGCCATTAAGTTCTTTAAGGATAAGGGCGAGAGCTATAAGGTGCAAATTATTGAAGATTTGCCTGAAGATGAAACGATAACGCTTTATCGGCAGGGTAATTACACCGATTTATGCCGAGGCCCGCATGTGCCGTCAACCGCAAAGGTGGGGGATGCGTTTAAGCTGATGAAGGTGGCCGGTGCGTATTGGCGCGGCGATTCCAACAATGAAATGCTGCAACGTTTGTATGCAACCGCGTGGGGCAACAAAAAGGATTTGGACGCCTATATCACTATGATGGAAGAAGCCGCTAAACGCGACCACCGTAAGCTCGGTAAAGAAATGGATTTGTTTCACTTTGAACCGGAATATGCACCGGGTGCGGTGTTTTGGCACGATAAGGGCTTCCGCGTTTATCGCAAATTGATTGAATATATGCGTAACCGCCAAGAACATAACGGCTATTTTGAAATTGAAACACCACGCGTTATGAACCGTGTTTTGTGGGAAACTTCCGGTCACTGGGATAAATATGGTGCGCACAACTATTCCGGAGAAATGGAAGACGGAAGTATGTTCTGTGTCAAACCGATGAATTGTCCGGGCGGATTGCTTGTTTATAAGCAAGGCATTAAGTCGTATCGCGATTTGCCGCTCAGAATGGCAGAATTCGGTAAAGTGAATCGCTACGAAGCGTCAGGCGCTTTAATGGGCTTGATGCGTGTGCGCGAGTTTACGCAAGATGATGCGCATATTTTCTGCACACCGGAACAAATGGAAGACGAGTGCATTAACACAATGAAACTGATTTTCGATATTTATAAAGATTTCGGCTTTGACAGTGTGAAAATCTATCTTTCGACGCGTCCGGACAGCATTTATCGTATCGGTAGCGACGAAATTTGGGATTTGTGCGAAAACTCATTGGCGCACGCACTTGAAAAACACGGCTATGCGTATGAAATCAATCCGGGAGAAGGCGCATTTTACGGTCCGAAACTCGAATTTATTTTGAAAGACGCCATTGGGCGTGAGTGGCAATGCGGCACGATTCAGGTTGATATGAACCTGCCGGAGCGCTTTGATATTTCTTACATCGGCGAAGACGGTGAAAAGCATCGTCCGGTGATGTTACACCGTGCGTTGTTCGGCTCAATCGAGCGCTTTTTGGGCATTTTGATTGAACATCACGCCGGCAAATTGCCGCTGTGGTTGTCGCCGTTGCCGGTTGTGGTGGCGCCGATTGTCAGCGAGTTTGACGGTTACGCCGAAGAAGTTGCTGCCGAGCTCGATAAGGTCGGTATCAGAGCCGAAACCGATTTGCGTAACGAAAAGATTAACTACAAAGTGCGAGAGCACTCTCTTGCCAAAGTGCCGGTAATTGTTGTTGTCGGTGCTAAGGAAAAAGAAAATCGCAGTGTGACGGTTCGCCGCTTGGGTAGCGAAAAGCAAGAGACAATGACACTTGACGCGTTTGTTAAGCAAATGCAAAAAGAATCGGAAATGCCGCACCGCTTTGAATAATAAACACGGTTCAGGCACAAAAAAAGACAGGCACTTAATTGTGTCTGTCTTTTTTGCTATGTTTAGAATCAGAAGTTGATTCCTACACCGACTATCGGGGTTAGCTCGAAACCGCGCAAGCCCTTTTCTTCCGTTACGCTATACCCATCATATTCAATATCGAATCCGTAGTGGTAGCTGCAGCGCAAAGAAGCGTTTAATGACATGCAACCAAATCGATAAGCCGTTCCCAGCTGGACACCGGCTTTCAGACACAACTGCTTTACAGCTGTGTTGGTCATATCAAAGTGGTGATTTTCGTCAGCCACGTGCTTCTCTATCATATATTCTCCCACACCGGCATGGAATTTTGCCAGATAGGAAAATTTGCTGATAGAAGAGGGTTTGATCAACCAACCGGCGTTCAACGTCATGTTCTGTAATTTGTTTTCACCTAATGACGTGCCGTAGCCAAGGCCATAGATGAAATCAAGTGTAGGTGACACGTTGTTGAACTTTTCCAGATCAAGCATGACTTCGGGTGATTTTTCAACTCCGAACAGGTTGTAACCTGTACTGACTGTGGCAAACAAGCGTCTTTGGGTTAAATCAGTGTTGTTTCCGAATTTATATCCGACAGCAAAACCAACTTGCCATGACCCCTGGTCAAAGTCAATAAATTCATTTTCCCAGTGGTCAGCCGTTGGGTGCTCATACACCGATTTTGGTGGAACGGACCTAACGAGACGAGCAAATAATGAAGTATAGGTGTTTCCACCATAATTCATACTCACCCAGGCTTGCAGGCCATACTTGAAACACCATTGATTATGCATAATCACGCGGTAGTCTGTATAGTTTGTGCTGTATATGGCATATGTTGTAACGCCTGCTCCAATAAGGGCATCTGCGCCTAAGGTTATGCCGTTGCCGCCCTGGATTCCAAATTTTGCCATGATATCATAGGACCAGCCATAGTCTTTTTGATAGTCCATGGCAAATAATCCGCCGATTGACCAGCCGAAGTTCAATTTATTTGGCACGAAATTGCCGTCCTCGTCATAATGTCCGTGAATGAACACTTGTGAAAACTTGGCGCTTCCACCATAATTAAACCCGTTATCCGGAGTTGTGCCATAGTCATCTTCTTTGATGTCTTCAGCACCTTCTTCTTCGTCACCGCCAAAGTCCTTACCAAAGATACCCGATAATTCAAGCGTCGGATAGCTGCAATAATTTTTCAGCCACTTCCACTTGCGTTGCTTATACACCGGTTGATACTGAGTAGTATCAGCCTGTGTAATTTTTTTGGCATAATACTCGGCGTAAGGCTCGCCGTTGGTGCGGGTGAGGCTGCCAATCAGAGCGCCAACTTCGCCCAGACCAAAAGCTCCCAGCACTGATTCGACCATTGTGGCCGGCTCGGAGTTTTGCAAACTGTCAGTCGGTTCGGAATTTTGCTCCAAACTTTCAGTCGGCTCTTCACTGTCATTGTTGGCATAGAGATTCGGGGTAACAATCCCCGTCGTATCAACTTCTTCATTTTCGGCATTTATCGCGCTACTGTCTTCACGCGAAATAACGGTGGAATCATTCTCATACGCCATCTGGACATTGACGTTGCCGTCTGTCTGTTGGTTGATGGTGGTAACGAGGGTTTGCCCCTTTAAGCTGTCCAGATTTACTGAAATCTGGATAACTTTACCGTTATTTTTATTGGCACTGATTTTACAGGTTTGAGCCTGTGCAACCATTGCCACGACCGCTAGCAATAAAAGAAAAATCTTCTTCATAACAAAAAACGATTAAGTTAAAATTCTCCGCTGCCTTCAGATTCCGAAGGATTGTTCGGCAAGGTGTTTTCATAGTCTTGCTTTGCAGTGGCAATGACTATGCTCGTGTCTCGCGTTGAAAGCGTGTAGACGATTTCAGCCTTTTCGGAATACGGATTATCCGTACTTTCCAACGGTTTAATTTCAACTTTTAAGATTAACCCATCTAAACAAACAAATATTCTGTCATTATCCGGATCGTTGATATTAAAATCCGTCATGCGAATTGACAGATTAAAATAGTTGAAATGAAAGGTGTATTCCAGACTATTTGGAGCTGACTTGTAATCTTGGCTCCTCTCGTCATCATACATTTGGCCGGCGAGGGCAATGTAGCGCACGCCGGTTTCATCTGGCTTAAATTTTAAAGGTTCATCGCCATAATGAAACGGTATAAGGAGTTGTGTATGAAGATGAATCTCCATATCACGTCCTTCTTCAATGGATATGCCGCTACCGTCATAGATGTTGATGAGGTTGGAGTCAACAAACCTATAAAACAGAGTCTCTGTTTTCATTAGAGTGTCTTTGTCGCAAGACGTGGCGCCCATCAGAACAGCTATCGCCGCAATGATCAGGAAAAAATGTCTCTTAAACATATCGCAAAAGATTTTGTAAATACTTGGGATATGTTATGACGTGTTTTTCCTTAGCGTTTTAATCCTTTTTTATGCAAAAGATTTTGTATTGCCGCTAATAATTCACATCATAACAGAAAAAAATAATTTGAATTCATTTTTCAGTATAAGCAATTTGCACAAAAAATCAAGTTCTTTTTGTCACAAAATACAAAAAATCATTTTTTTGTAGACTTTTTGTCATTTTTATGCTTAAATGACCTTGATTTTAGTATTTTTAAGGTTGAATCATTAAATTTTACAATTATGGATAAAAGCAGGTTATACAAATGCTTAAAGCAAAAAACATGGCTTTGGCAAAGAATATTCAGCCATCTTTATTTGGCTAAGTTTAACTTATCGCCGCTCGATTCCGAAGTAGAGGTTGAAGCCGCGGAGTTGGTTAAACTTTGTCACAATGAAGATGATTTAGAGGATATGTGGAGTGTGGTAGAGTTTATCGATGCTTATTTCGAGAAGTTTACCAAACTCATTGAAGACATTCAATATTGCCGGCCGATGTCGTGGCAATATGACTTTGTGGCGCGCATCTTTAAAAATGAGCTGAACATGGCGGTTGAAACGCTGAATCTTGAATCAGTTGTGGATGCTTATTGTGTGGCGTTAATAAACGATTTTGACATGTTGGCATTGGTAAATGAACTTGATGCCAAATATGCCGAAATTTTTGCCGATATGGCGCGTAAGCAAAACATTCTCAAACGCAATTTGTCGCTGATACTTGAAACAACGTACTCAATGCGTTTTGGTGAAAGCACAGCAGGCATGAACTATCGTGAACTGGTGGATTTGTTTGTGGCAAAATGCGGCGTGGAAGGTATTGCAAAAGCGCTTAAAACCGCACAAACGCCTGAAACAAAGCTGACCTCTGATGAGCGTGAATGTCAGGCGTTTGCTTATTATTCGCCGTTTTTCTTCTCGGAAGAAGATATGCAGAAAACCGTGCCCGGAAACAATATCTTTGCTTGTGTGGAAGACAGATTGCAAATTGAGCATGAGGACTTGGAAGAACTGCAGCGATTAATGGCGCGGCAAATCGGTTCCGGTGATGATGACGACGATGATGAGGCGGCCGAAGTGCTGAATTTGACACACAATGCTGTCTATGTTGATCCGCAAGACAGATGTGTGATTGATGTTAGGCGCGGTAATCCGCTGTATGCCCATGTGTATATTGAAAAATTTCCCGAAGACGAATTTAACAATTCTTTGCCGGATTTTATCAGATATCACAAAGGCTGGCTCTATACGGTAGAGTTTGTGGATGACCTCAAAAAAATTGAGGAATTGCAGCTTTTGAACCAACGCCTGAATGCTTCAAAACAAGGACTTTTGAAACTGATGAAGGCATGTAAAGAAAAGCCGTGGCTGATGATGAACGGCAATGTGCAACGTCAAATGCACATTTTGCAAAGTAGCCTGCGCACTTGCTATTACATTTGGGAGAAAATGTAATAGCAGTGTGCTAAAATGATGACACTAAAACCGGTTTGCTATGTAAGCAGACCGGTTTTGGTTTTAAGCTAAATCTTTTTGCAGATATTGTTCCCACATAAAATCAAACGGTCGCCAATATTTTTGCACGCGACGGAAGTTGTCTTCAATGGCAGGTAAGCGCATCAAATAATCCTTTTCACTACATTGTTTGATGATTTCTTCAATGTGATTATAATCTGTCGGTTCAACAAAGATAATGCCATCCGGATTGAAGCGTTCCAACATTTTTTTATGACCGACGTAAATAGGTACGGTACGTGTGGCAAAACAATTTAAGATTTTTTCGGTAAACCAATACGGCTGAATGGCATTTTCAACCGCAACAGAATAGCGATAGTTGCACAGATAATCCATTACCGCAACCAACTTGCCGCCGTCAAATGTGCCGAATGTATCAACTGCCGGATTATTTTTAAGTTGCATAGCCCAATCATAACGTAATTTATGCAGGTTACAAATAAGTTTATCTGATGAGCAGATGGAAATATTTTTGGTTTTGAAGCGGCATTTTTCAATATCTTCAGGTGTAATATTTGCACCGAAGAAATTGATTTTTGCACAAAAGCAAAATTCTCGCGCATTAGGTAATTTATCTAAAATTTGCTCGTCAAATGTAAAAATAGCGTCAAATTCCTGCGCTAAATGCGGATGATTGTTAAAAATACGATAATCTTGCGGCACAATTTCTTTAGATTCTACAAGTAAGCCATACGTTTTTTGCGGTTGTCCCATGATCTGGCGCATTGCATTGTGGGAGTAAAAATGTACCGGCAGACCAAAGTCATAGCGGTCAAACATAAAATATTTCGACACTTGCGGATTTTCGGCAATGAAATGTTTGTCACGCAAAAAGAAAGTGCGCAGAGGCTTACCGTCAGCATTATAAATTTGTGGTTCCTGCCCATCAAGTTTGGCATAACGATTATAAATCGGCGTATAAATACGACCATAGGTCTTGGTTTGAACTGTTTTTGTGTCAATATCAAAAAAGTCAAAATTGGCTTGCAAATATTGGCGCCAAGCCCGTTTGGGCACAAAGAACAAGATTATTTTAATCAGATATTTGTGCATCACGATATTTTCTCCCGATTTTCCAAAGTTTTATTTTGAGTTTGAGAGGCAAATTTTTATAGCTGACCGCACCTGTATGCAAAAGTTTAGCAATTTGCGGGACAAATTTCTGAGGTTCCGGCAAGGCTTGCATATTTTTCATCATAAATTTCAGCGATAGGTTGCTGATATTTTGTTGTATTTGCGGAAAATAAGACTCATTTCCGAAAATTTGATGGATTTTGCCACACAAACGCAAGAATCCGTTTGCTTTACGCTCGTTAAAAGTTGATTTTGTAATAGATGTATCATTGCGCACATAAGCATAAAGTTTCTGCGGCAAATAATATATGGTTTGCATTTTATGAAGTGCTTGCATATTAAACCACAAATCTTCCACATAAAATAAGTCATCAGCAAAGCGCAAATTTTTAAGAATTTCTGCGCGATATATTTTACTCCATAAATTTGCAGGAATGGAACTGCGACGCTGAATAAACAAATTGAAGGGATCAGAAATTTTCTGCACAGGCGTGTCTGTCGGAACAGGTAAGGATGTCTCATCTTCCGAAACTTCCTGATAATCAAACATTACACAATCTGGTTGGTGTGCCTGAATAACAGCTAGGGCGCGTTCATAACACACAGGTGAAATATAATCATCAGCATCCATGAAAGTGATATAATCGCCGGTAGCGATATCCAGTCCTCGGTTACGTGCCGCACTGACACCCGCATTTTCCTGATGAAAAATTTTGAAACGATTATCTTTAGCGGCATATTGTTGCAAAATATCCCAACTGCCGTCCTTAGAACCATCATCAACGCAACACGCTTTCCAATACGGATAAGTTTGATTAAGCAAGCTGTTTAAGCATTGTGGCAAAAATTTTTCGGCATTATAGACCGGAATAATAACACTGATTTGCGGTTGATTCATGCGTCCTCCAAGATTTGTTGTAAGGCTTTTTGTAAAAGATGTGCAACAGCTGCAACGGAATAATTTTTTTCAACATATTTGTATGCATTATCTGCCATCATTGCACTTTGTTGTGGGTTTTGAAGCAAAACTTTAAGTTGTTTAGCCAGTTGTGTTGCATTATGGCGTTCAAACAATAATGCCGCATCTGTTTTATCCCAAACTTCGGCCGGTCCCTCGGCATCTGAACAAATAATCGGCTTTTTAGCTACGGCCGCTTCCAGCAAAACAATACCGAATGATTCGGAGTGCGACGGTAAAACAAAAATATCTATACTGTTAAAAAAGGCTTGTTTATCGTTTACCCAACCGCAAAATTCAACATCATCTTGCAAGCCTAAGTCTTTAACTTTTTGATGTAAATTTTGTTCTTCGGTATAATATCCTGCATTATTACCACCGCCCAGCAAAGCCTTGAATAACACATTTTGTTGTTTTAAAATAGCTAACGCATCAAGCCAGTCACCGAAGCCTTTCAGTGGTTCAAAACGACCCATGGCACCAATCACAATCGGTTGATGATACGGATGATATATCGGTTCTTGCGGCGGCATTTTAATCATATTCGGTATCACAAAAATAGGCACGTTTCTAAGACCGGCGGCTTGCATTTTTTTTGCCTGATTATGGGTAACCGAAAACACGGCATCGCATTTTTCCAGGCGTTTGATCTTAGGGTTATGCGCAACGCCGATAATTTTGCATTTGAGAAGTTTGGCTACCATTTTGAACATAGGAATAGCCTTTTTTTGGTGCACGATAATAATATCAGGTGCAAACTTTTTCAACTCACGATAAAGTTGCCACAACAAAAGCAAATTGTGTTTATTGAATTTAATCGACAGAATGGGCGTTTGTATTTGAGGCAAAATTACGCCACGCTTATCTACCACCGACAAAACATCATAACCGAGCATTGTTAGGGCATCATTATAGTCCAATAAGGCTTGTTCTATGCCTCCCATCACACGGCTAATCATGACGTTCACTATGCGCATAGGTTACCTCTTAATTTTAATCCAGTTGTCAGGCAGAATATCATCACCATTAGTAAAAGGAGACGGCGAGATGACGATGCGGTTGTCTGTATCGCTGAGCCATGCTGCCCACCAACTGAAAGTTGAATTTGCAATAATGGCATGTTTGCAAGCCATCATCAGTTTAATGTCTTTCCAATCTTCTTTCCGGCGAGAATTTTCCTCACCGATAACCTCAAAGGGCGCACCGATTTTAAATTCATTTTGAATAAAATCATCACATTCTGAGCCAAAAACGAAAAAGGTTGGATTCGAAACACGTTTTTGGATTTCTGCAACTGCTTTTTGATAATATTCAAGAGGTAGCATCCAACCGGATATTTGCGCATAATCTCCGCGCCGCAGATGAATAAACACCGGATTTTCACATTCGGCGAAGCGTTTGAGCCATTTTTGGTTGAACGCATCATCTGCCGGAATAGACGGTAATGAAAAATCTTGGCGTAATTCACCGGCAATATCGGCAAAATAGCGTGGACATTGGAAATAACCTTTATAGTAGGAATTACCTTTTAGCGGTGCTAATAAGTCAGAGTCATATTTTTGAGCTTTATTTTCGCGAATTAGACAACCGCCATTACCTGAAATCTTTCCCCATAAACGCACCAGTTTATTTTTACTGACAAATGGTTTAATTTGTTCCGGTGCAGCTTCCGGTAATTTTAGGGAAAATAAATTTAATCCATAGGAACGAGAGGTTTCTCCACTGGCACGAGGTTCATCAAACCATGAAGTGTCAAGTAAAACATTGTCCTTTGTTCTGAACGCTAAAGCACGACCGAACGCATATTGAAACATCTGATTTCCTAATCCCCCCATAATTTTAACTATTTTCATATTCTACTCCATATAAAACGTGTGCAAGAATGTTACCGGTTTGATGTCGGTGGCGGCGTGAACACGGCGGCGAATTTGGCCTCGAATAACGTCTTCAATCTGGCTTTTGTTCATATTTTCTGCCCATTTGCGTTCAATCAGCGGCCGTACTTTTTCTAAAATTTCATCTGCCAATTTGTTCCAGTCGTCTTCTTCTAAAATATCAATCGAGGATATTTGCAAATCCAACAATTCCGCACCTTTGAACACTGCACTGATGTAAAGCGAGCAATTAAAAGCAATGCGGCGGCGATTTTTAATCAGTTGTGAGCCGAGCGAAACCGGCTTGTTTCTATCCCACCCCAAAATGTCGGTGAAAACCTCTTCAATACATTCAATATGATTATCTTTAAGCAAGCACATATCGCCGTTGCGTGCTGAAAACACCTCGTTAACGCCACACGCTAAGGCAAAGCGCTTATGCTCGCGAATAAATTTTTTATCGCCGTGCACAGGTAACACAATCGCCGGTTTCAAAAGGTCATACATTTTCCTCAAATCATCACGGCAGGCGTGGCCGGAAGCATGCACCAAATCGGTTTCGTCTGTGATAATTGTAGCCCCTTGTTGCAGCATTTTTTCTTGCATGCGCTCAATTTTTTCTTCATTCTTCGGAATCATTTTGGAAGAAAAAATAATGGTATCGGATTTATCGAGCTTAATATATTTGCTTTCGCCGTTGGCAATTGTGGTCATGGCACTGCGATAATTGGCCTGTGAACCGGTGCAGATATAAAGCGCTTTGTCGGCCGGAATATCTTTGGCCTCTTCAATGCTGTATACGCGCGGCAAATCAGCCAGATAGCCGCAATCTTTGGCTACTTTGATATTTGTAATCAGCGCGCGTCCCATCACAACAGGGGTTCTTTGCGCTGCATCGGCGGCCAAAATCAGGCTCTCTAAACGCATCAGATTAGAAGCAAAGCAAGTGACAATCACACCGCCTTCCAGTTGAGAAATCATTTTAATTAAACTTTCGCGCACTTCGGCTTCGGTCGGGGTTTTCGAATTTACCATCACGTTGGTTGAATCGCAAACCAGCATAGAAACGCCCTCATCAGCAACTTGTTGCAATTTTTTCCAGTCCGTCGGCAACATGGAAATATGCTCGTCATCAAAGCGCCAGTCGGTGGCGTGTACCACATTGCCGTATTTGGTGCGAATGGCTAAGGCGCAGGTTTGCGGCACCGTATGCACCACATCAATAAATTCTACGCTGAAATTCGGCAACTCTACAATGCGGTTTTGATTGACCGAAATCAGCGGCACGGCATCTTCCATTTTAAATTCGGCCAAACGTTCTTTAATCAGGCCGATAGTATAATCCATGGCATAAACCGGACAACCTAAATGCGGCCAAATTTGCGCAATTGCTCCCATGTGATCTTCATGACCATGGGTAATAAAAAGTCCGACAATATCATCTTTATAGGCATCCAAAAATTCCGGCGAAGCATAAGCCAAATCCATGCCCGGATATTCATCAAATAAAAAGCCGTAACCGGCATCAACGACAATAATTTTGCCGTCTACGGCATACATATACATGTTCATACCGATATCGTCAGCCCCACCAAGCGGCAAAAAATAAATTCCTTTTTTATTAAAATCACTCATTTTCTTTTTTCTCTATATAAAAAACATCACCGGTCAATATACGAGTTATACCATTTTCATTTTCCAATAGCAAGCCGCCATTTTCATCAATGCCCTTAAATATGCCGGTTAAAATTTGATTTTCTCGGTTAATTGTAATTTTTTGCCCAACACCCTTGGCATTTTCAATCCAATCACGACAGATTTGCAGAGAATGTTCTTGGGTATACAGATTAAGATAGGTATCAAAAACAGTTAAAAAACGTTTCAGAAAGTCATCAGTTGAAACGATAATACCGGCCTCGCAAAGCGACGTCGCTTCATAAAGCAGATTAGGCGTGTGGGGGCTTTGCGCAACATTCACGCCGATACCGATAATCATATAATCAAGCGGACCTTTTTCCAGCAATATACCACAGACCTTAGCTTCGTTCAACAATACGTCATTCGGCCATTTAAGTTTTATATTTGCATTTGGGGCAAAAAAACGCACGGTTTGCAGAACGCTTAAACCGCTGATTAAAACCAAAATACCCAAATCTTTCAAAGGAAACTCTAAGGCTGCGGAAAAAAATAAATTGCCGTCTAAGCCTTGCCAAGTTCGACCACGACGGCCTCTACCTGCCGTTTGCGCTAGGGTTTGCACCACAATTTTTTGCGCAGTTTGTGTGCAAAATCGGGAGATTTCATCATTTGTACTGCCGAGAGTTTCATACTTATGAATTTGCCAATGATCAGCCATTATGCCGCAATTGCCTCCGCCAACAGGTTAATATCATTAAACCATACACTTGATCGCACAAGAAAAATAAGTAACAAGCCGAGAATGACTGTCAGCATAATATAAATTCCCGCATCTGTACGATCCAAAATTTCTTTACTGTCATCAGAATACAAGGCTTTAATAACTTGCAAATAGGCATAACCAAGCACAATCAGCATTGTTGCGACGTATATAATTTGATAGTAATGACGTGCCATGATTAAATGGTTAAAAATAGAAAACAAACCGGCAAAACCAAATAATGGCGGAAAACCGAGCATTGAGAACATTAATAAGGTTAAAACACCGGCCAAAAACGGTTTTTTGCGTCCCAAGCCGGAAAATTCATTGAGCATAAACAGATAATCTCCTTTGTTTTTAAGACCGAATAATATAGCACATATGGCATACAGAGTCAGAAGTAAGATTATCCAATAAAACAGTGCCGAAAAAACCGAATGAGCATTGATGTGTTGTAAAACAAGCATAATCAGACCGTATTGAAAAACAACACTGTAAGAAAAGATTTTGCGTAAATTTCGGCAACTTCCGGCGCCAATAGCACCAATAGCCAAAGAAAATACGGCAATGCCGGCATAAAATAAGTGCAAAGAAGGTGCAAGAAAGGCCAATAATTTCATGTTTAGACGTAAAAAACCAACCCAACATGCACATGAGGGTAACAAAATAAGTAACGCAAAAACCGGTAGTCGGACATAGCCCAAAATCTCGGTAAACCAATAATGCAAAGGGGCCATACCAAGTAAGAATAAAAATCCGAAAACCAACATAATAGCGGCACAAAACACAGGTAACTGATGACGATGGATTTCAATGCCGGTCGCAAGCTGAGTGTATGTTAATGTATCGCATTGCCAATATAAAATGCCCGTAGCCGCAATAAGCAAAATACCGCATACGATAGCGGAAACAATGTAAACAGAGGCACTTTGATTATTTTGTTTTTTGCTTCCGGCATTTTTAAGAAGCCATGCATGGCCGAACATGGTTAAAATCATGGCACCAACAGTGAGAGCCAGATGGCGCGATACAATTAAAAAATTGCCGGATAAAACTGTTAACAAAACTCCGTAACAAAAGTTTTGGCCCGAAATTTTGGCGCTGATAAACCATTTACGCGATAAATATAGTAACATAATGGCTCCGATATATAACAGAGACTGAAAAAACATCAGATAGCGGTTTGCAGAAGTGATACCGGTTATTATTGGCTTATTATAAAAAATAACGGTCAGCACAAAACTCAACAGCAAAATAAAGCGGCACAGTTTGAAACAGCGGTTGTTGTTTTCAACCTGAAAATTAAGAACGGAAAACAATACAATACCAGCCAGAAGCACGCCGATAGGCAATAAATATATAATGTGTTCAAGCATATTGTTCTCCTATAAAACAAACCATAACGGGTTAAAGAATGATAGAATAATAATCACTGTAATTACCATGAAAAACAGAAGTGATTCATGGGAAATATCTGTAATATCACGTTCATTTTCGATATGTGATTTCAAATCGCGCATCATGTAAAGTTCGTAGAGCATGGAAACGGATATAAGTGCAATTGAGGCCATAACCATAACGCCGATAATAAAACTGAAACGGAACAAAGAAGATATAATAATAAAATTATTCCAAAACATAGCCGAAACAGGTAAGCCTAAGGCAACCAAAACAAAAAAGGCAAATATTCGTGCACGCTTAGGCATATATGCCAAAGCGCCTCTATAATCACACTTTTTTTCAAAACATTCATGTTCCATGCGCATATCTATAACCACCAGAGACGCAGTTACAATTAAGAAAATAAACAGCGAATAGGCAATGTTCATTTGTACTGTGCCGGCCAGCAGAACCGAAGATAATAATATTTCAGCCAAAAGGAACAGCAAGTAATAAAGCGTCATATAAGTAAACAATTTATATAAAAATTCTTTATGGGCAATGCCTATTAAAGCCAAAACCATCATTGTGACCAGACAAACGGCAACAGTAGCCGGCATATAAGGTAAAATGCTTTTAGCCATGCTCAGTTGCCAGAAACGCATAAATCCGTATAAACCGGTAAGAGGCATTAAGTTGGTCACTATATAAACCAACGGATTTTTAATATTGGCCCCAAGGGTGGACAGCCAGTAGTGAAATGGCCAAATCGGTATACGGGAAACCAATGCCCAAAACACACCACCCCACACAAGTCGACTGGTATTTTTAGGCATTTTCATCAGAACCAACTCATGTAATTGCAAATTGCCGTTATAATGTTTATAGGCAATTAAAATGGCAATCAGAAACATTAAAATACCGCCAAAATTAAATAAGAAAAAGGTATATAACGTACTTTTCTTCTTAATTTGACAACTGCCGATTAACATGAAAAGCGGTAACAACATACCGGCAAAAAATATATAAAACAAAATCATGTCTCCGGCCATAAATAAACCGGTAATATGCCATACAAAATACAGTAGTAACACAAACAAAGATTTTTGCCGTCTTGTTTCCGTCGTTAAACCGACTAATCCTATGATTAAAGCAACATATACGCCCAACATCAGTAACAAAGAAAAAAAGTCAATAGTCAGTAATAAGTGTATATTAGCGTGTGTAAACCATGTAACGACATACTGAAAATGTAAGCTGGCGGTTTGTGTGTTTAATTCTGTAAAAAGCCGCAAAATGGTAAAAATACCGGTGCCGAGAGTAAATAAAGCAACATGATATGCATTCGCCCCATTTTTTCTTGAGGTGAGGGCAAATAAGCAACCTAACAGAGGAATAGTAATTAATATCAATAACAACTCAGACATATATTTCCTCACTCATATTGATAGGCTAATCCCAAAAAACCCAACAGCAAAACAACAATAATGAATGCACCTAAACTGCGATTACTGTGAATTTTGCGAAAGAATCTTAAACCGGTTTGCGCAATAACAATAGAACCACCGATAACAATCTTTTCGGTCAGAAGATGGTCTATTAACAGCCATAAAACACGACCGCTTAAACGTAAAGGTTTAATGCAGCTATATTTGTAAATTTGACCAATCCAATCAGTTTGTTCAAATTTATGAACACCAGAAAATGTGGCGATTCGCCACAACGGATTATATAGGCACAGTAAAATAAATGCCGTTCCGAAAGACCATACCGTGAGTTCTTCAACCGGTGTTGGATAAAGAACAACGGCAGATAATGTGCCTAATACAAACCAAACCGCATAATGTGGGGCTAAGCGTGGAGAATGCGTGGTATAAGGCGATTTATGCATAAATAAAATAGGCTTCAGAGTTGCACTGAGTGATAGAATAAACGCAATGGCGTAAATCCAAATATAATTACGATTTCCCTTATTATATAAATCGGTTAAAATACCGGTAACTCCTGCAATCATTAGTAAAATAAGGATAAACGCCGCAGCCAGTGCTGTTTTGTTGGTAAAATTGATTTTACCAAGGTTAAAGCAGGGGCGACGACCACAATAATAATAAACTAAATACAAGGCGCAATTTAAAACATACATTTGCAAAAGCAAAAAGGTAAGAGGATTCCCCCAAATAAAGCCGTTAAAGCGCAACAAAGTAATCAATAAAGCCCAAAACATCATTTGCCAAAAGATAATGCGTTTTTTGAAGTTGCGACTAATCAGACTGCCCACCAGTCCGCCCCAAAGACTAAGTAAGGTAATTATATGTAAGTAAGGCGTAAAGTAATCCGAAGCGATCCACAAAATATGAAATTTCATTATTAGAATCAATCCGCAAACCGGTGCGGATAAGAACAATATATTAAGTAAGCGGTGCAAACGGATGTTTTGCAAATCAAGTAAGCCGATATGGAAAAAGAAAAAACCGAATTTCATAAAAATGGCCGTTAATCCGGTAATAGCAATAAAGTCTAAATGGAGTCCTGTTTGCTTATATTGTAGAATTTCACGAATATCTAACGATGCAACTCTGCTGTTGATAACCGCCAAAATGGTAAAAATCATCAAGTCAGCCGACATATTTAGTAGAACGTAGCGTCTATAGGCTTCAATATCATGCACCAACAACAGAGCTATAATATCAATCATAAACAATGCAAAGAGAAGTTGCACAAAATTGTTGCTGGTAATCATGGTAATCAGCGCAATAAGATTGAAAATCAGTCCTGCCGAATACAGACAGCGTCGTTCTTCGTAACGAAATATCAAATTAAGCGCCAAAGAGAACAGCGTAATAACAAAAAAGGGCAGAATAAATCCGTAATTATACGGATTCGAAATAATATCTATTTGAATATCTCCGCCGGGGGACTTATTCCAAATAAAAGAGAAGGTATCTTGCGTGTGATGTAAAAAATTATTACCGAATTGCGCAAAGATAGCCCCGAAAGCCAAAAAAATAAGGAAAGACAGCCATTTATCCGTTTTTATACCGATTCTCACGCTGCTAAAAATACCTAGAATAAATAGCAGAAACGTTGTTAAAGCAATCATGTAATGGCCTTAAAATCAAGAAATAATCAGATTATTGACATCTTTAACCATACGAACAGGGACAATGTATTCTCTTTCCACATCATCATTTTCGATTTCCACAATCAAAATCTCGGATACTGATTTCAACGGTGCTCGGGCACCCGGATCAATATTTTTGAAAGCAACAGAACTTTCTTGAGAGCGGTAAAGCAAAGCCATGGCGCCGCCATCATATATGAAACGCGGATTTTCCGGACCACCGATACGGCTGTCCATCATAAGCATAATTTCACCTTTGGCATTTTGTAAAATACTGTAACGTCCTTTTTGTCCGACTTCGTTGCTGATGGTCATATTTACCTCTTTTGTTCCTATTAAAAACTTAACATAATAGATAATCTAACACATAAAAATTCAGAAATAAACCCTTATTTCACTTTTTTTAACTTTTTTTATTTTTTTTATTGACTTCATTGAATTTATCTTTTATAAGCATAAACGATTTAATTGAGTTCGTAGCTCAGTCGGTAGAGCATTTGACTTTTAATCAAAGGGTCGCGGGTTCGAATCCCACCGAGCTCACCAACAAAATGACCACCCGAAAGGGTGGTTTTTTTGTTGGTGTGAATCGAGATGAGGATTTGAACCCGCGAGAAGCGGGTTTGACTACAAGCGAAAGGCAGACGAG
>JAZNQW010000190.1:0-9211 GCA_045590435.1 Alphaproteobacteria bacterium
TAAATGAAATTTTTGCACGAAAAATATTTAGAATTGAATGATTCTTATGGTTTATCAGCGGCGTTCAAACAGTTTTTCCATGTCTTCAAGTTTGATTTTAACGTATGTCGGGCGGCCGTGATTACATTGGCCGGAATGTTCGGTTTTTTCCATATCGCGTAATAAACGGTTCATTTCTTCAATATTTAAGGCTCGACCGGCACGCACCGAGCCATGGCACGCGATGGTGGCACAAATATGATGAATCTTATCACTTAAAGCATAAGCACTACCCCACTCGGCAATTTCTGCCGCTAAATCCTTAATTAACGCTTGAACATCAGTGTCAACCAATAATGCCGGAACTTCACGAACCAGAACCGCCGTTGCACCGAATTCTTCCACCATCAGGCCTAAGTCAGCCAGTGTTTCGGCATATTCCAGTAAAGCATTCTTCTCCGTTATATTTAAATCGACCACTTCCGGAAGTAAAAGCATTTGTGATGGTTGTCGCTCGTGTTGAGCCATAGCTTGCTTCATTTTCTCCATAGTAATGCGTTCATGTGCGGCATGTTGATCCACAATAACCAAGCTGTCTTCTGTTTGCGCTATGATGTATGTGTTATGGAATTGCGCCTTAGCTAAACCAAGAACCCCAACCTCAGATAAAGTTTGCGACGAAGGTTCTTCCGGCACCCGAACCGAAAAATCGGTCATTAATTCCGGTGCTATAGAACCACGAGAAGCTCCACTGTGATGCGTATTTAATGATAAACCATATTTGGCAGTATACGGCGAGTTTTTAAGTGCCGGTGGAATATAAGAAAAATCGGTCGTTTGTTCTGCCACCGTATCATCATTATTCTCAAAATTGTTTATTTCCGTAGGTTCCAGATTTTGCCGCAAAAGGTGTTCCAAACCGCCGGTGTTTATGCTGTGTTGGCCGCCGGCACCTAAGGCTTGACGAATAGCGCCGACCAAAAGACTGCGTACGGCACCATTATCGTAAAAACGCACTTCGGCTTTGGTCGGATGCACGTTAACATCCACATATTGCGGTTGAACTTCAATAAATATGGCGCACACCGGATAGCGACCGGACATTATCATATCTTGGTAAGCGCCTTTCAAAGCACCTAATATTAACTTGTCACGCACCGGGCGATTATTCACAAATAAAAATTCGGATAAAGAATTAGCTTTGTGATAGGTCGGAATACTGATACGACCACTGACACGACAAAATTCGTTTTCAGCTTCTATTGTAACTGAATTTTGTGTAAATTCAGTGCCAAGAATATCGGTTATACGCGTTTGTGCGGCTGTTAGCGGTTCTCCGCTGCAAGCATTTAATGATAAGCGTTTTTTACCATCACAATATAAATAAAAAGCCACATCGGGATGAGCTAAAGCAATGCGTTGCAATATATCGACGCATTGGCCGGCTTCGGCTGTATCCGACTTCAAGAACTTGAGGCGTGCCGGCGTAGTGTAAAATAAATCACGCACCTCAATACGCGTACCCTGATTGATTGCTGTTGGTTGTATTTGCCCTTTCTGTCCGCCGTTTACACAGATTTGCCAACCGTTTTCGGCATCCTTGGCGCGAGAAGCTACGGTTAATCGAGATACTGATGCAATTGATGGTAAGGCCTCTCCGCGGAAACCTAAAAATTTAATATTGAACAAATCATCCGTTTGTAACTTGGAAGTGGCATGACGTTCAACCGCTAAATTCAATTCTTCCGCAGTCATTCCACAACCGTCATCACTGACAATAATTAAACTCTTTCCACCGGCCGTTAAGTTAACTTCAATTTTGTGAGCACCGGCATCTAAAGCATTTTCCACCAGTTCTTTTACAACAGACGCTGGCCGCTCGATTACTTCGCCGGCGGCAATTTGATTGACCAAATTTGAAGGTAAAACGCGAATGGTCATTTGGGTATTACTTCCTTATTTTCTTAATATGATTGATTAATGCCGCAGTTGAACTGTCGTGTTCTACACCAAATGCGGTGCCTTCAATTTCCGGCAAAATATTTAATGCTAATTTTTTACCGAGTTCTACACCAAATTGGTCAAACGAATTAATGTTCCAGATAACACCTTGAACGAACACTTTATGTTCATACATGGCAATTAATTGCCCTAAAGCAAACGGATCTATTTTTTTGAAAATAATAGTGGTGGACGGCCGATTACCTTTAAAGCTTTTGTTTTTCTTCAATCGCTGAATTTCGGCTTTTGATTTACCGGCTTTTTCAAGTTCTAAAGCGGCCTCTTCTTCTGTTTTGCCCTGCATTAATGCTTCACCTTGCGCTAAGATATTGGAAAGCAAAATCTGGTGATGGTTACCGATTTCATTATGTGAAATGGCCGGCACAATAAAATCAACCGGCACAGCTTCCGTACCTTGATGCAAAAGTTGGAAGAACGAATGTTGCACATTGGTTCCGGCACCTCCGAATAAGGCCGGTCCGGTAGCATAATTTACCCATTTATTATCTAATGTAACCGACTTACCGTTACTTTCCATATCCAGTTGTTGTAAATAGGCCGGTAAGTATTGCAAATATTGATCATACGGAATAACTGCATAACGATGAATGTTATAAAAATTGTTATACCAAACACCTATTAACGCCAAAATTACCGGAATATTATGTTCCAACGGTGCGTTTGCAAAATGTTCATCCATGGCATTAGCACCCTCCAGTAAGCGTTCAAAATTCTTAAAGCCGATAGCAATAGCAATAATTAAACCGATTGCCGACCACATAGAATAACGACCGCCGACAAAATCCCAAAATTCAAACATGTTATCCGGATTAATGCCGAATTTCTCAACTTCTTCTTTATTGGTTGAAAGCGCTACGAAATGCTTAGCAACGGCATGCTCGCCAAGAGCTTCGATTAACCAACGACGACAAGTTTTGGCATTGGTTAGTGTTTCAATGGTGGTAAACGTTTTCGAAGCCACGATAAATAAGGTGGTTTCCGGATCCAACCTATTTAATACTTCTGCACAAGCCGTACCGTCTATATTTGAAATAAAATAGCATTTTATATCTTTTGCCCAATACGGTTTTAAGGCTTCGCACGCCATGAACGGGCCTAAATCAGAACCGCCGATACCTATATTCACAATATTTGTCAGTTTCTTGCCGGTATAGCCGGTAAATTTACCGAGACGCACGGCTTCCGAAAAATCATGAATTTTTTCCAAAACCGCATAAATTTGCGGCATCACATCACGTCCGTCAACATAAATCGGCGTTTTTTGTTTATGACGCAATGCAATATGCAACACAGCCCTATTTTCGGTTTGATTTATCTTTTGGCCGCTGAACATGGCTTTGATTTTATCTTCCACACCACGTTCACGCGCCAATTCAAATAATTCGCGCATTACATCTTCGTTAATCAGATTTTTGGAGTAGTCAACATACATATTATCCAATTGAAGTGAATATTTTTCTGCTCGAAGCGGATCTTGTGCAAACAAATCACGGATATGAGTTTTAGCAAAACGTCCGTGTATATGAATTAAATTGCGCCAAGTTTTGTCTTCTTTTTTTGCAAACATTTATTTTTTATCCTCCGATTTTTTTGCCCCGATATATACGATATCCGGCAAAGTATTGAAATATTTTTTGGCCGCGGCATTTACTTCCGACAGCGAAATTTCGGTAATATAATCGTTGCGTCTATCTAAAAAATCTGCCCCTAACTTAAATTTTTGCATAGCTGTCAGCATGGCAGCGATATTGTCTATGGCGGCAAAACGCAGATTATATGAGGCCAGAAGCGATTTTTTAGCTTCATCCAATTCTTCTTGACTGATACCTTGTTGCCCCAGACGTTGCCATTCGGTCCACAAAATTTCTTTTGCTTCGGCAAAATTTTCCGGCGTTGATGAAAAACCTCCGCTGATCTGCGCTGACGCATCAGATATTGATAAATATGTGTATATTCCGTATGTTAAGCCTTTCTTTTCACGTATTTCTTTATTAAGACGCGAACTTAATCCGGATTCACCGAAAATATAATTAGCCATATATAACGGGTAAAAATCTACACTGTTACGAAATGTTCCTTGTGCCCCAAATTGGGCGATGGCTTGTGCATTTTCTCGTTCAATGGGATATTCGGTGCCGTCTGAAGTCAACGTTAAAGGTTCGAGTTTTTCGCCAACGGATTTTTCCGGCAAACTTTCAAATAAACTTTGCAGTAATCTAACGGCTTCCTCAGTGGTTAAGTCTCCGGCAATACCGATAATCAGATTATCTTGCGCCAAATAATTCTGCCGGAAATTCTCCAAATCATCTCGCGTGATACTTGTAACACTTTGTGCCGTTCCCAGCGGATTACGTTCATACGGATGGCCGGCAAAAATAAACTCTTTATATTTGTTCGCCAAGACTTTTTCCGGTCGTTCTTGTTGCAATTTTTGTTGCATTAACATCTGTTGTTGCACAATTTGCATATAGTCTTCGGTTAAATGCGGTTGGCGCATCACCGCTTGGAACATAGCTACGGCTTTTTCCTGATATTGTTTCGGAAATTGTAAATAACCAGTAAAATCATCAAGAGACGAAGCAAAACCGATTTTGATACCATATTCGGCGCATATATCCTTGAATTGACGTTCCGACCATTTACCGGCACCGGCAGTCAGCATATCCGCCAACATTAAAGTTATACCCACCTTATCTTCCGGTTCTGCCGCCGCACCCGCATGTTCGAACCTAAAATCGATACTGACAATCGGATTGGAATGTTCTTCCAAAAAATAGGCTTTTAGTTTTTCTGTAGCAATAACTTGAACTGTTGAATTGAATTTTTTATCTTTATACACGGACTGAGCTAAAATGTCGTCAATCGGCAATGCTTCAATTTTATTACAATATTCCCACAGCTGTGGTCCGTAAAGTTTGCCGCCGAGTAATAAAAGAGCCAAAAACATCACACGAACGGCATAAAACCAAAATCCTCTCGGTTTAGTGCGTTTTTTGATCATTTCTTTCCTCCTTTGCGCGGCAATTCCGGCGTTTGCGGTAACAATGTGCCGGACACTTTAGCGGCATTCATCACTTCTTTATATGCAGCTTTAACATTTTGCAGGGTTACTTTTTCAATGTCTGCGGCGTAATTTTCCACATCTTTTAAATCAAACCCGCTGGAAAGCATATGACCTATCCAATAGGCGGCATCTTCCGGATTATCATTCACATAAACCAAATCTGCCGTCATTTTACGTTGTGTCTGCTTGATTTTTTCAACCGTCAGATTTGACATTGCTTTTTCAATGGCCGCATATAACAACTCACGAGCTTCTTCAGGTGTTACATCTTCTGCCGGCAACATATAAACGGAAAACACACTATTGCTGCGCGATACAAAATGAAAATCAACACTTACGCCAAGCGCTTTTTTCTGTTCCAATACCAAATCTCGATACAAAACCGAGGTTTCACCGCCTCCCAAATATTCGGCCAGAACAGCATAATCATAAATATTTCCGGTTAAATTCTTATGATTAGGTAATAAATACTTATCAATAATCTTAGTGGCTTGAATATTCGGTAATGTCATGGTTAACGAGGCATTAAACGGCACAACGGCATCACTTGGTTCGGTGCGGGTTACTTCTTGAGACGGAATAGCACCGTAGTATTTTTCAGCCAGAGATTTCGCCGTATCAATATCTATATCTCCGGAAAGCACCAAAACGGCATTATTAGGCACATAATATTTTTGGTAAAAATTTTGAGCTTGTGATAAAGTCAGCCCCTTTATATCGGTATCAAATCCGCCAATCGGTCGACCATAAGGTGTGTTACCGCGCAACATCATGTTCATGCGCTCGTTAAACGGTGCGGCCGGATTATTTTCCACAACCTGCTTACGTTCTTGAAAAACAATTTTTTGTTCAGAATCAAATTGTTGTTGTGTTAAGTTTAAGTTTTGCATTCTATCTGCTTCTAAGGCCATTAATGCCTCTATGCGACTGATGTCGGCAAACTGATGATAGGCTGTAACATCATAACTTGTAAAAGCGTTACTTTCTGCCCCTAATTCGTTAACAACTCGATTAAATTCACCGTCTGCTACGCGTAATGTGCCGCGAAACATGAGATGTTCCAATAAATGTGCTATGCCTGCTTGTTCGGGCGTTTCATCTGCCGCGCCAACCTGATACCACGCCATGTGTTTAACTATCGGGGCCTTATGATTTTCAACCACAACACCACGCATACCGTTAGATAGTTCAAATTCGGTTGCTTTAAACAAACCGGCTACAGCCGGCCGTGCCAGAAATGCTGTTAAAAACAACCCTAAAATAAGTTTATTCATCTGTTGTTGAATCTTCCTCTGTCGTTACATGAGCGGTTTTTGCCGGTCGAACATTATATTCCGGCGGTAAAATCAACGGATTATTAGTTTTAACCAATGTAGCATCCGGTCCTTCACGCGACATTCCCAAATCTTTTTTGGTCAGTCCGCATCCGCTTATCATTAAAACTGCAACCAATCCGGCTAGAATAAAGCTAAAATTTTTCATTTTACATCCAATCCTTTCTTTCGTCCGTTTTTTATTTCCAAATAAATTAATATAAATGCACCGATACAAATACATGTGTCTGCCACATTAAATGCCGGCCAATGATAATGTTGATAATGAAAATCCAAAAAATCAAGCACGGCTTCGTAGCGCACTCGATCAATAACATTACCGATTGCACCACCAACAATTAAACCTAAACTCATGATTTTGATTTTATCTGTTTCTTTATACATCCAATGCAATAAAAAAGCACAAATGATTAATGCGGCCACCGACAAAACAACTGAACCCCGGTGCCCGTAATGGCTGAACATAGAGAAACTGACGCCGCTGTTCCACACCTTAACCAAGCTGAAATAATTACTAAATACAATTGGCTGTTGTGTTACCAAATGTGCATCAATCCAATATTTACTTCCTTGATCAGCCAAAACGGTTAAAAGTATAACGGCAAGACCCAAAAACAACATTTTTCTCCTAAAAAATCACTTCGTTCTTTAATATAAGCTCAAAGTTTGCAATTCGCCACAACGAAATAAAATAGTCTACAATTTTTTTACATTACCGATATTTTGAACGACGTTTTATCAAAATTCTCTTGACTTTTATAACCTTCTTTCATACTGTATGCGTGTATTTTAACACAATTTAGATATATTTAGCTTATGGAAAAGGTTATAGAATTAAACCGTTCGGAAATCATCAAATTGCTTTCGGACGAGGCAAATCAAAACGAATTGTTTGCGCGGGCCGATGAAGTGCGCCGACAATATGTGGGCGACGAAGTGCATTTGCGCGGATTGATAGAGTTTTCAAACATCTGTCGCAACAATTGTATGTATTGTGGCATTCGTCGCGATAATTCGGCGCTGTCACGTTATCGCATGAGTGAAGATGAACTGATTGAAACCGCACATCGCGCTGCCAATATGGGCTTCAAAACGATTGTGATGCAATCGGGCGAAGATATATGGTTTGATCGCGACAGAATGTGCCGTATTGTTGAGGCTATTAAAAAGTTTGATGTGGCGATTACTCTTTCAGTTGGTGAGCGCGATTATGCTGATTATAAGGCTTGGTTTGACGCCGGTGCCGATCGCTATTTAATGCGTATTGAAACCACCGACAAAGACCTTTATCACCGCTTGGATCCGGGTATGAGTTGGCAACATCGTCATGAATGTTTGCTGGCCATCAAAGAAATCGGCTACGAGCTCGGTTCGGGTATTATGGTCGGCTTGCCTGAGCAAACAACGGAATCAATTGCTGATGATTTGCTTTACTTGAAAGAAATCGGTGTTGATATGTCCGGTATCGGTCCTTTCATTCCGCACCCGCAGACTCCGCTTAAAGATGCGACCGGCGGCACGCTTGATTTGGCACGACGCACCATGGCTGTGATGCGGCTTTTGATGCCTGATATCAACATTCCGGCTACAACGGCAATGGAAAGTCTACACCCGATGGGACGCATTTGGACCTTGCAAAGTGGCGCCAATGTGGTCATGCCGAATGTCACGGAAGGCGAATACCGCAAACTCTACGAGCTGTATCCGGGCAAAATTTGCGTAGATGATACGCCTTTGCACTGTAGAACCTGTATCGGTGCCAAAATTATGAGCATCGGTCGTAAAATCGGCACGGGATATGGCGGTCACGCCGGAAAGCTCCCGCACTTACCAAAGTAACATAACCTTTATGTATAAAAGCCGGACTAGACTCCGGCTTTTATTTATATTCCAGCACGATATATATTTTAACGCCGTAAAATTTCGCCAACCGCTTAAAGTAGCTATAAGGTAAACGTTTACCTTGTTCCATGCGTTTGAGCGAGTGGACACTGATGTTCACGGCATTATGTAATTCTTCTATACTGATGCCGCGATGAAGTCGTAATTGCTTAAATTGCGGACAGATTTCAGCCAGAATATCTCGTGAGATTAAATTGGGAACAGACATTTCAGAACTCCTTTTTTGTTTGTTTGCTGAGATTCCACGGTCGCGCTTTGCTTGCCGTGGAATGACAGTTTATTTTTTCCAACAAAAAACCGCCTAAAATTCCTTCAAGGCGGGGAGTTAACGACTGCTCAAAGACAGTCCGGCCTATTCAATATATTCAGCCGGCTCCCCATTTAGAGGAGTTATTTTCTTTGAGAGGAGCCGTTACACTCCGCCGGCAATCTCTTGTCGGCAAAAATTATATTAAAATAATTACGCCGAAAATCAAGCAAAAAAATGCACAATCAAACACCAACCCAACAAAAATGATTGCTTTTATGCTTGATTCGTGTAAAATGCGCCTTAAATTAAGAAATATAAGGATAAAATGATGAATAAAATCGCTTATAATCCGCAATCATTGGTGGCTGATGAGTTTATCAACCATGATGAAATTTTGGATACACTGGCTTATGCCGACGCTCATAAAAGCGACTGGCAGATGATAGAAGAAATCATGGAAAAAGCGCGCCAACACAAAGGCTTAACTCACCGTGAGGCTTCGGTTTTGCTGGCTTGCGAAGACAAAGATGTGAATGCCGAAATTGAGGCCTTAGCCAAAGAAATTAAACTGGCTTATTACGGTAATCGCATTGTGCTGTTTGCACCGCTGTATCTTTCCAATTATTGCGTTAACGGTTGCGTTTATTGCCCGTATCATGC
>JAZNQW010000191.1:0-2973 GCA_045590435.1 Alphaproteobacteria bacterium
GGTAAAGCCGCGCCGTCTTACACTTTTGCAAAATTAGTGATTAAACTGATTAACAATGTGGCAAATGTGGTTAACAATGATGAAAAAGCCAACGAATTTTTGAAGGTGGTGTTCATTCCGGACTATAAGGTTTCGGTGGCCGAATATCTGATTCCGGCGGCTGATTTAAGTTGTCAGGTTTCTACAGCCGGTTTTGAAGCATCGGGTACCAGCAACATGAAATTTGCCCTCAATGCGTCGGTTACGGTTGGCACATATGACGGAGCCAATATTGAGATTTATGATGCGGTCGGTGCCGATAATTTCTATTTGTTCGGCCTAACCGAAGAGCAAATTCGCAGTCGCCGGATGACCTATAATCCGCGTGAAATTTATGAAAATTCGGAATATGTGAAGCGCATTTTGAATGCACTGAATTCCAATATGTTTGCCGATGAAAACTATCCGCAGTTGTTCCGCCCGATTTTTGATTCGCTCTTAAATAACGATTATTACTTTATTTTGGCGGATTTAGAGTCCTTTAACAATGCTATTCAAAAAGCAGCCAAAGATTTTGCCGATAAAGACAAATGGGCTAAGAAAGCATTGATGAATATGGCGCGCATCGGCTACTTTTCAAGCGACCGTTCGGTGATGGAATATGCCCGCAATATTTGGCATGTGGAGCCGGTGGAAGATAAGCCTGAAAAGTAAAAAATATCACATATAAAAACGTAACCGCCTGAGTATGAAACTACAGGCGGTTTTTTGCTTCATCAACCTTTAATAAAGTTGATAATCGCTTTAATCAGAGTCAGGGCAAACTTTATGACCATTGTGACCACATATGTTGCCCATGTAACCGTTACAAATGAAACGACATAAGCCTGCCATGGTTTTGTTTCTTCTGCACTATACAGACTTTGAGTAAGCATATAGGCCGATAAAAGAATGCACCCAACAGCTATTACCGCCGTAAAACGGCTGAAAGCCTGCATATCTTTGATGTCTTCAAAACACAACAGCGACGGCACAAACCATCGTAAAATTCGCAAAAACCGGTTTTGTGGCACCAAACGGCGTTTTTCGGCATCAAAAATCTCAAATCCGACACCAATCAACAACAGAACCACGGCGCCCGCCATAAGCAAATAGGCAAAAACCTCGGTAAAAGGCACTGTAATTGTCATAAGCGTTATAATTTAGAAGATTCAACGTTTTTTGCCTTTGGGCGGCAAATTCGGTATAATACCATTGACCGAACGAAGAAAATCGCGTGCCGAAGTGCTTTTTTGCACAGTTGCAGACAACACCTCAACATCATAATCCTCAACCGTTGCACGAATACGCAACTCTACCTGAGCACCGGGCGTGAGTATATCAACTCGGGTTTGCTTGGGTAAGTTCTTTGTATTCTTGATAAAGAGCGACACCAGCTTAGGCATCGGAAAGTTCCACTTTGCCCCATTTTCAAGGTGCAAAATACATTCACACACAGCAACCTCAATTTGCGAGCCAATCTCACCGTTGCCGTCCCACTTGGTGGTTACACCTTTGACGGTTACGTCATAAATAATACTACTCATAAATGATCAATTTTGAAAATTATATGTAAATACTTGAAAATCGGCTTAATCATAACCGAAAATTCAATAAAGTGCAAGAAAAATTTAATCGACATTCTTTTTGCAAATGTTACAACGCCGTAACTTTTTGTGTGTTGCAACAGGCGCAAAAAAAATGTAAATTGCGAGCAGTATAAACATTTAGAGAGGATTTTTATAATGACCAATAAACCAAGTGAGCCGATTATGTTATTTGACTGTGCAACCACACAAAAAAGAATCGGACAAGAGAAATTTTTAGAATCATTCAAAAACATTTTAAATCATGGTGCTTATTGCCAAGGACCGGAAACCAAAGAATTAGATACCAAATTGGCAGAATATGCCGGCACAAAATATTGCTCCACCTGTGGTTCGGGCACAGATGCTTTGACTTTAGCTTTAATGGCGTGGGATGTAAAAGCCGGTGATGCCGTATTTGTTTCTTCATTCACATTTGTTGCTTCAGCCGAAGCGCCGGTTTTGCTTGGTGCTACGCCGATTTTTGTTGATTCTGATCCAAACACCTTCAATATGGATCCTGAAGATTTGAAACGCGCCATTGCAACGGTTAAAGCTGAAGGTAAATTAAATCTGAAAGCCGTTATTGCGGTAGATATTTTCGGTTCGCCGTGCAACTATGATGAAATTATGAAAATTGCACATGAAAACGGCATGAAAGTGCTGTCTGACTCTTGCCAGAGTTTCGGATCGGTTTATCATGGACACAACGCCTGCTCTATCGCCGATATGAGCGCCACTTCGTTTTATCCGACAAAGCCGCTCGGCGGTTATGGTGACGGCGGTGCCGTATTTACCAACAACAGTGATGAAAATGCACTGGTTCAATCTTGCCGCGTACACGGTATGTCTCCGGAAGACCACTATGACAACGTACGTTTAGGCATGACCGGCCGTATGAATTCTTTCCAAGGTGCGGTTTTACTGCTCAAATTAACGCAGTTCAAACAAGAGTTGGAAAATCGTTATAATGTTGCTTCTCATTATGATAACGAACTGAGTACTTATTTCGGCAAACAAAAAATTTTGAATAATTGCCGTTCGGCTTATGCGCTTTATACGATTACTTGTGAAGATCGTGATGAACTGATGACTTATTTGAAATCTAACGGTATTCCGTGCGGTGCTTACTATCCGCGTCCGGTTAACACACAAACGGCTTATGCTAAGTGGAACACACGTTCTCTGCCGGTTTGCGAAAAACTTTCAAAAACGGTTTGCAGCATTCCGATGACGCCGTATTTAACGAAAGAACAGATGGATTATATTATTGAAAAGATGAATGAATTTGCTGCTTCTAAAATGAACAAAGCCGCTTAATTCGAAAATTTAAGATAAAATAACCTCATGGAGCAGTTTTGCCTTTAAC
>JAZNQW010000192.1:0-8997 GCA_045590435.1 Alphaproteobacteria bacterium
AATAAAGAACTGGAAACATTAAATAAAAATCTGGAAGGCTATGCACGCAAACTCGGCAATGAAAGTTTTGTTGCCAAAGCACCGGCTGAAGTGGTTGAACAAGAAAAACGCCGCCAGTCGGAAGCAATGGAAAATAAGGCAAAAGTTGAAGAGGCTTTGGCGCGTATTGCTAATTTTTAAGGAGATAAACTGATGAAAAAATTGATTTTATGTTTTGTGGCTTTAGGTTTGTTGAATGCGTGTGCAACAGATGCCTATACCGGAGAAAGCAAAGTTTCTAAAACAGCATGGGGCACAGGTATCGGTGCGGCAGTCGGTGCCGGTTTGGGCGCTATTGTCGGCGGTGAGAAAGGTGCCTTAATCGGGGCCGGAATTGGCGGTGCGGCAGGTGCGGCCACCGGCGGTTATATGGATATTCAAGCCAGCAAACTGCGCGAAAAGTTGGCCGGTACCGGTGTGCAAGTGGCGCGTGACGGCGATAATATTCGTTTGATTATGCCGAACAGCATTACGTTTGATACCAACAATGATGTGATGAAGCCGACAGCCAATGCCGTATTGGATTCAGTGGCGATTGTGGCAAACGAATATGATAAAACAAACCTGCAAATTATTGGTCACACCGATAGTTCCGGTAATGATAAAATCAATATTCCGTTATCGCAACGTCGTGCTGTGGCGGTGGCAAACTTTTTAGCTATGCGCGGTGTGTCGGCAAATCGTTTGCGTGCGGCCGGTGTCGGCGCTTCGCAACCGATTGCTTCAAATGCAACGGCTGAAGGTAAAGCGCAAAATCGCCGTGTTGAAATTATGCTGATTAACGCTCAATAAAAAGGGAGCTGATTTTAGGCAGAAGAGCAGTCGCCCGCTAAAGCGACTGTTTTTTTGTTCAGCCGCAAACGTAATAAAATACAAATTTCTTAAAAAAAACTGGACAATGACAGACATTTCAAATAATATTACTTTGCAATGCTTAAATCAGTATTGTCGGACTTTCATAGGTCTGCAAGTAACAAGTCGTTTGCATAGCGACTGAAAACAATTATGCCGCATCCTCTAAAGGACGGATGACGGCATAATAAGGCTTTTGCACGAAGGTGCCGTGCCGTTTTGTTACTTACGGTCTATGAACATCCGCCCGCTTTTTAAAGTGGGCTTTGTTTTTTTGAAAGGATGTTTAAACATGAGTAGTGATAGGCTTGTTTTCGGAACGGATGAAATAGAAATTATTGAATATATTGAGCATGCGCGCTATGTGCCGCTTAAAGTTTATGATTTGTCAAACGCGGCCGAAATGCTTTCAGATGAAGAAGTGGAAAAAGTAAAACGCTACATTGAACGCATAACCAATAAACGCGTTAAGCCGTGGTTTTTACCAAAATCGCTTAAAGAAATACAGCGCGATACACAAAAAATATTAAACCAAAAACATGAAGAAATAAGCAAAAGGTTCGGAAAAGGATAATTACTTACTTTCGCTTGTTTCGTCATTCAGGGAGAATTTCCCGGGCTATGATGTAAAATTCATCAACCAACCGCCAAGAAAATACGCAATCATAAAAATAACCACATAAAGCAAAAACGCATAAATATAAGAGTAAATCGGTCTGAAACGATTATACTTTTGAATGAGTGGAAAAACAAGATAAATTAATGTAAAAGCTATTGCAGCTAACAATTTGAAATAGGCTAAAATATATTTTTTTTGTATATACAATTCTACGACCAAATCATTTTCATCAGCTTGTGCCAGAAACCAAAAAAAACTTAGAGCAGAGACTTCGCTCGTCAACCACAAAAGAGCAAAAAAAACTATTAACCGTTTGATTTGATGTCTTACTTTTTTCATATAAATATCCTTTTTTCACCAAATAAATTTAACGCATAATGTGGGAAAAAACAACATTTTAACATAATTATATAGAGAATTAAGTAATCTATATGTACTTACTTACTTTCGCTTGTTTCGTCATTCGGGGAGAGTTTCTCAAGCATATTGCGCAAAACTTCATCCTCAATTTGCAGAACTTGATTATCAACGCGATTATTGTCAATTTTTTCCTGAATCATATTTTTATCAAGCAATTCGGAATCTTCTTTAAGCACCATGGCGTGTTTCCATTGAAAAACGGCTTCGTTCTTGCGCCCGCCATGCCAATAGGCGTCACCCAAATGGTCGCTGATTACGGCATTTCCCGGATCCATATCGGAAGCGCGCTCCAAATAAGCAATCGCCTTGTCATATTGACCGAGTCGATAGAATACCCAACCTAAGCTGTCAATAATATGTCCTTCATAAGGTGACTGGCGAAAAGCCTCAAGAATCATGCGTACGGCTTCGTCAATATTTTTATTTTCGGTCAGCCATGAATATCCTAAATAATTCAATACATTAGGGTTGCGATTACTTAAGTTGAGCGCCATTTTTAAATTATCTTCGGCTTTGTTTTTTTGATTGGTGCGGTCATACGAAACAGCCAAAGAGTAGTAAATAGGCCACATGGAATTATCAACAGTGCGTGAACTCTTTAAGGCCTTTTGATAAATTTCAATGGCTTCGTTATCTTTATTCATACTGCTGGCAATGTTGCCTAAATCGGTTAATAGCTGTGTATTATCCGGATAGTCCTGCAACAGAAGTCTCAGATTCTTTTCGGCACCATTATAATCTTTCAGTGTGTTCATATTTTCAATCATTTTCATTCGCGAAATAAAATACGAACCGGAATCCTTCGGTACTTGAGCGTAATAGCGGTTAGCTTCTTTTAACAGACCCAGCTCTTCTAGGATGTTAGCCATGGCAATTTTGGCAATTTCATAATCCGGATTCAAATAAGATGCCGCGGCAATATAAATTTGCGCAAATTCCATACCTCCGTTTGAAGCACGGAACAGAGTGCCGATATTAAACAGAGCTTCAGCTAAGCCCTTTTGCGGTGTGTTTATAACCGCTATGGCACTTGCCTGACCGGAATCAATTTTTTTCTCAATATCCGAAAGTAGAACGGTTAGAACGGAATTGTCATTATAGCGGCGGGAAATTTGTCGTGCCATATTTTTATCGCCGCCTCTCACATAGAAATCGGTAATAACTTCAAGCATACGGAAAGATACTTCGGTTGGATACTGTTGAACCAATGCGGCAAAGCATTGCGACGCCAAAAGGCGGTTACCCAGATAATCATAAATCATGGCCTTATGATATAGTTTCGGCGCATTGAGAGATGCATCTGCCAGAATGCTGTCAATGCTTTGAATGGCCGCCGCTTCATTACCTTCAGCCGCATATGTCCATGCGTTAAACCACGGATTAACGATTGTTTTATAAGCATTATCCGTCATTTTGGTCATTAATTGGCGAGCATCGGCATATTGTCCCAAAGAAAATTTTTCAATAGCTGCAATTAGCGGAGCCAATGTATTCGGAATATTTGCATCTATTTCAGCCTGAGCATAAGGCGCGGCTTGTTTAATACGTCCGAGTGAGGCAAAAATAATGTAAATGGAACGATTGACTGTTTTATTATCTTTGTCCTTCTCCAAAACCAATCGATAATATTCGGCAGCCTCGTCAAAATCTTGTCGCATATGCGCTACGCGACCGGCTAAATAAGCACCGTAAAGAGACTTTGTGCCGAAATATGAAATGGTGTTATCCGAGTTGAGGCGAGCCATGAAATCATCACTACGGTAATAACCGTCATTATCAAAATTGACCTTTGAAACGGCCGATTCCGGTTCGTTTCGGTTCCATAAAGTATATGCGCACGCCCAAAGAAGAACACTGATAATCAGCAAATTACCAATCAATTTTATTTTTAAACCATTCATCATAATTTTTTCCTGAAACTGTTTTATCTGCGCATATTATAGTATGAAAATATTATCAATGTGTAAAGACTCTCTTTATATTGCAAAAAAAAAGTATTTATAGTATATATAATTCGGTGGAAGTGAAAATGGAAGACGCAAAAAATATATTAAATTGGTACATTTTAGCCGGTGTTGATACAATTTGCGACGAGAAAACGGTTAATTTTTTGGCAACGGAAAAAACATCGGAGTTGAATAATACTATATCGGCAACGTCAGCAAATGAAAATATTCGTCCGGCAAGTTCTTTACTGGCTCAAGCCTCAACAGCGGCATGCATGCAGGCACGTGATTTATGCCGGAAAGCACAAACTTTGGATGATTTAAAAGCAATGGTTGAAACGTTTGACGGGTGTTCTCTCAAGTTTTCCGCAAATTCCACAGTGTTCGGATATGGTAATCCAAACGCTGAAATCATGATAATCGGTGAGGCTCCCGGCGCGGACGAAGACCGAATCGGTGAGCCGTTTGTCGGTCGTAGCGGGCATTTACTCGATAAGATGTTGCGTGCCGTTAATTTGCCGCGCGAAGATTGTTATATTACCAATATTCTGCCATGGCGTCCGCCCGGAAATCGTACGCCGACAGATGGTGAAGTGGCGGTTTGCTTACCGTTTTTATATCGGCAAATTGAGTTGATTATGCCGAAGATTTTACTGCTTTTGGGGGCCAGTGCAGCTAATGCGGTGTTAGGTAATCATGACAGTATATCACAAATGCGTGGACATTTTATGGAGTATACAACGGCCTCAGGCACAAAAATTCCGGCATTGGCAACGTTTCATCCGGCTTATTTATTGCGCAGTTCGGGCCAAAAAGCAAAGGCTTGGAGTGATTTTCTGCGATTGCAGAGTAAGTTGGAAGAATAATATAAGAAAAAGAAAAAAATTAAGAAAAATTAAACAATAAAGCGTTAACATAGGCATAAACTTTAACACAGTGGAGCAAAAACAATGAGTTTAACAAATAAAATAATTTTATGTGGTTTTGGCATCGGATTTTTGTTGGCATCATCAGCTCAGGCCGAGGTTAAACCGATTTTCGGTCAAAATGTTACCGATAATAAAACGGACTCGTCGGAGGTATCGGAGAAGACCGAAGATAAACCGGCAGAAACTTCTAAACCGGAAGCTATTCTGTTTCGTGTGGAAAATATTAAACCGGTAGCCAATCAGGAGGGTGTTACCGAGCGTTGTAGTTACATGGTAACCGCATATAACCGCTCGGATCATCCGTTGAAGGATGCTAAGTTGATTTTGACATGGACGGATAATATTTCCGGTAAATACAAAGTAGAAGACGCTCAGCTGACAGTCGTGAAAAATGCCGCTAAGTTGATAAACAGTGAAATTACCATTGACAATGTGGCACCACATAAACAAAAAAGCTTTGAACAAAAGGTTGATACTGACAAATGTTATTTATTATTAGATAACACCCAATTTAATGTAACAGCCTGTGAAGTTGAAGGCTCGGGCAAGATGGATGCGAGTAAGTGCACGAGTTTGTTTAATTATATTGATTCTAAAAATCCGGAATATTATTCCGAATTTAAAGATGTGCCGGCCAGTGTCTTGGAAAAACAAATAGAGGACGAAAAAAAGCAAGAAATTTCCAAAATTGAAGAGACAATCGGCAATATTAATAAAACGATGGATGAAACTACGGAAATTTTGCGTAAATTGAAATAGGTATCATAATGAGAAAAAAGCAAAACATATTTTGTCTTTTTCTGTTGGGGGTAATTTTAAGTATGCCGGCCAACGCACAGGTGTTCTCCGGTGCCGCACCGGTAAAAACAAACGCTGAATCGGCGCAACGTCAAATCGCTCAACCGAACAAGCCGGCGGCCCAACCCTTGAATGAGGTGCAAGCGGAACCGGATATGCCGGTAAAAAATAAAACACTGAGAGAAGTGGCGAGATCTACAAATGATGACACATTTTCACCGGTAAAAAAGAACTTTAATGCAGATCAACAGAAAGATGAAGTTAAGAACGATTCTTCTAAAGTATTTCATTTTAAGATTGTAAACGGGAAAATCACATTTGATGATGACCATCGCAGCGTGTTGGTATATTATGATAATTACCAAATTCACCGCGGTTTTGATAAAATGGTTAAATGCACAATCAGGGTGTATGTTTTAAATGATTTGAAAGAAAAAATTACTTCTATCGGTTTTAAATTGAAATGGCCGGAAATTATGACCAGTGTTGAAATGAGCCAATTAAAGCCCGGCGTTACAACCTATACCGATTTAATGTTGTTGGGTGAGGGATGTTTACATATGGATAAAACCCCAACCATAGAGGTTAATCGGTGTCGGGTACGCGGCATGAGCCAAGAGGCTTGCGCTGATGCCATTAAGTGGTTTCCGAAACAACATTAATATTCGATTGTTTAAAAAATATGCAGATGCGCTACGTTAGTGGCGCATTTTTTTAGTTTTAATCAAATCGAAAAAAATTTCAGAAGGCTTTAAATCAGCAGAATCAAACATATATAACAGACAACACAGAAGAGCGTTTGTTGTAAGGAGAAAAAAATGAAGATTCTGATTGCGGACGATCATGCACTGTTTCGCGACGGTTTGGCGTTGCGTTTGGAGCAAATTATGCCCGAAGCACTTGTGCTACAGGCTTCGAATTATGCACAAATTTTTAAAATGATTAAAAGTGATACGGATATATCTGCCATTGTTTTAGATATTGAAATGCAAGATATGCCTTGGCTTGACGCATTGCGCGAAATTAGAAAAGCCGCTCCGAAAACGGTTATTGTGGTTGTTTCCGCATCAGAAGATAACCGTACTATTCGTAGTGTAATGTCAACCGGTGTGCAAGGATATATTCCTAAGCGCTCGGACGGAAAAGTCTTTGACAATGCTTTTAAGTTGGTGTTTGACGGCGGAACTTACGTGCCACCAGTCCTCATTTCCAATCCGCCGCTTAATAACCTAAGCACCAAAAGCACCGGTCTTAAAACTTTAACCAATCGCCAGTCGCAAGTGCTCGATTTAATTGCGCAAGGCAAATCCAATAAACAAATTGCCTATGATATGGGTGTTTCCGAATCAACGGTCAAACTACATATCAACGCGCTGTTACGCTCGCTCCATGTCAGTAATCGCACACAGGCGGTCATCACTGCCCAAAAGCTGGGCATTATATAATCTTTCGGCATAAACAAAAAAGAGTGCTCCGTTCGGAACACTCTTTTTTGCAATGCTTAAAATTTAATCTGAATTTCATCATGTAAAAAGCGCACCGAAGCATCCATCACCATGGCCCATGCCTCACCGAGAGGAATTTCCACGTTTATACCGTATTCGGCATAATCATCAGGGTAGTGGCCAAAATGTCCGACCGAAAGCGGCAGATAACCGACTACTCTTTCGCGGGCAATCGAAATACATCTCCAACCCAAGCAGACCGTGCCGCTACCGAAAAACACCGGTGCACACACCACAGGCTCACCAAAATATGTGGCGGCGGCCTTCGTTACTTCTTCTTTTGACAATGTCCACGCCTCAATATCTATCCGCGCGCCGAACATTGTGACAAACTTTACTTTTTTACTCATAAGCATGATTTGATTTATGTTAAATAATAAAGAACGTCAATTAAAAGAGCCGGCAAACCTTTCCTGTCAGAATTCGGCGGCTCTTCATGTTGCTCTGTATGGCATAAGACTACTGTATAAACTAAAAGTTTCCGTTTTGCTTGCACCGACCGCAAAAGCCCGCGTGCAACATTCTGCTGTTTTGGTTTTCGCCTTATCTGAACAGAGCTTGCCAATATATTAAAGAACGCTCTGCGTTAAACGCATCCGCAATAATTTATGCATAATTGAAAATCGCCTGAATAATTAGCACAAATCATTGCCAAATGCAAGCAGAAAAATCTAAACGAACTTTTATGTCATATTTTTGACAAACATACTTGACATTATTAGGCAAATTTGCTACAATCTGACCGATTTCTAATAATTAATATATAACATATGGCACAATTTATTATTATCTTAATCTTAGAGGTGGTAGCTGTTTGTGCGCTCATTCTTTTTGATGGCGTTTTAGACAGCAAATACTATGAACGCAAACCCATCAAAGGCTTAAGCACTGAAACTTGCTGGGCTTTGGGCTTGATGCTGGCTACCGGATTTGTTTGGGCTTTACAAACATACAGTGGCGTAGAATGGGATGCATTGGGATTTACCTTGCTTTTAGCGGCAACGCAATGTGCTTTCCATGTATGGATGATATATGTTCTGGTCAGAGCATATAAGGCATTTCTCAATCTGAACTTAGCGTTTGATATACAGCATTATATTGCGCGCTTTTTCCTGTTCTTGTCCATCACCATGGAGGGTTTAGCCATTTTCGGCATATGCTTTTTAGCACTGTACTACTACCATACCACCGGTATAACCGGTTTCTAACTATTTTTTTTTAACTCTAACGTGAAGAGCCTCAAATTCTGTCATGTGCAGATTTGGGGCTCAATTTTTTTAACCAAGTCAGATAAATATAACAGTCATTACCCGCGCAGGCGGGTAATCTCGGCAAATTCAAAACTATTTATCACCAAGTAAAAGTTTAGTATTTATTTTGACAAAAAATCCTTGACAAATATTTTCTTTCTGCCTATACTAAATCCAGTTAGTTATTATTAGTATTTATTTTAAAGGTTTACGCTTTATGGGTTATACGAAACTTTTTACCCATCTGGGTCTGATAGGCGGCGCAATGTTCGCCTTCGTGTGTTTAATCGCATTCATTGTGTTCAATACATTCAGCTGGACACAAACAGGCATCTTTGCCATCATCATGGCAGTTGCCTTTCCGGTAATCTATTTTATTTTCGGAACAGGAACCGCTAAGAACAGGGCTCAGATTGCCCTTGCCGGAGATTTTCTGTTGGCTGAGCTTATTGTTATCGCCGCCGGCGGCTATTATCTGTTTAATCACATAATAGCGTAATGTGCCGATATCTCTCGCAAACCGAAAAAATAGAGCATTGCTTTGTTTTATTCGGTTTGAACTAAGGTGGAAAGAAGTTTGACTTAATCTAAATTTATATGAGTCAGAAGGTTTCTTTTATTGCCGGCGCCTCGCTTTTG
>JAZNQW010000193.1:0-2460 GCA_045590435.1 Alphaproteobacteria bacterium
TTCCGTGACGTTGCTTGATGGTGTGACAGGTTCGGGAAAAACGGAAGTTTATTTTGAAGCGGTTGCCAAAGCTTTGGAAATGGGAAAGCAAGTGCTTATTTTAGTGCCGGAAATTTCTTTAACAACTCAGTGGTTGGCACGGTTTCAAAAACGTTTCGGCGTGCGGCCGGCCAACTGGCATTCAGGTTTAAGTTTGAAAGAGCGGGTGGATACATGGAAAGCCATTATTGAAGGGCGAGTGAAGGTTATTGTTGGTGCACGCTCGGCGCTTTTCCTTCCGTATACGAATCTGGGATTGATGGTGATTGATGAGAGTCACGATCATTCGTTTAAGCAAGAAGATTTTGTGAATTATCAAGGGCGTGATATGGCTATTGTGCGCGCTAAAATTGAACATCTGCCGGTTGTTCTTTCTACTGCAACTCCGGATTTGGAAACTGTGGTTAATGTGGATGAAGGTAAATATGATTGCGTGAAATTGAAAAGCCGCTATGCGAATGCCGTGATGCCGGAAATTAAAATTATTGATTTGAAGAAAGATAAGCCGCAAAAAGGTGAATGGGGCACTTCATGGTTAGCGCCTACTTTGGTAACGGCTTTAGGGCAAAATTTAGCGCGCGGCGAGCAATCCGTGTTGTTTTTGAACAGACGCGGATATGCACCGCTGTTGATTTGCCGTGATTGTGGGTATCGGCTGCAATGTCCAAGTTGTAGTGCATGGTTAACCGAGCATAAAAAATCGCAGAAAATGATGTGTCATCATTGCGGTTATGTTGATGATATTCCGACTTTATGTCCGCATTGCGGTTCGTCGGAAGGACTGACAGCATGCGGGCCGGGGGTGGAGCGTGTGGCCGAGGAGACATGGTTGCGTTTTCCTGACGCTAAAGTAGAAATTTTATCAAGTGATAATGCATCGTCTTTTACGGCAGTCTCTAAGATTTTGGAACGTATGCAAAGGCGTGAAATTGATATTTTGGTTGGAACGCAAATTATTGCCAAAGGACATCATTTCCCGGAATTGACTTTGGTTGGTATTATAGATGCTGATTTGGGCTTGATGGGAAGTGATTTGCGTGCGGCTGAACAAACGTATCAGTTATTATCTCAGGTGGCTGGTCGTGCCGGTCGCGGTGAGAAGAAAGGCGCGGTTTATGTGCAAACGTTGTATCCGGAAAATAATGTGTTGAAAGCCATGTTAGCGAATGATCGTGAAAGTTTTTTAAGCACGGAAAAGCAAAGTCGTCAACTTTTGAAATATCCGCCGTATGGTAAATTAGCAGCGCTGATTGTTTCCGGAAAAAATCAAGCTGTAGCGGCTCAGGTTGCGGCGGCTCTCGGTAAAACGGCTCCGCATAACGAATATATTTCTGTTTTAGGACCGGCGCCGGCACCTTTGTTTATGTTGAGAGATAAATATCGGTTTCGGTTGATGCTGAAAACAGCGCGCAATATTAATATTCAAAGAGTTTTGGCAGAATGGCTTAAAATGGTTGAGGTGCCGTCAAACACCAGTGTGGAAGTAGATATAGATCCTTATTCTTTTATGTAACAAAAAAAACCGCACTTTGGCGGTTTTTTGTTATTCTCTGTTATATTGTTATCTGTGACTGGCAAAAAATTGTTCCAAATCATTATCTTCATTTTCTTTTGTGTTTTTTTCTTCTTGCGGATTATCTTGCAAAATTTCCAATTCCGCCAGTTCAGATGCCAGATTATCATTAAAGATTTTATCTAAGCGCGGTTCATTGCGTTCATCATCTGTTGATGAAAAATTATTAATGTCTAAATCGTCAAAAACGTCTGAAACTGAAGAATTATCTTTTGTTTCAGATGAATTCTCTGTTGTGGCGAAACCAAAAGGATCATCAGCACCTAACTCGTCTAAGTTTTCCGGTGCGGCTATCGGCTCAGCAAACGGATCGGCAAAATCGGTAGCTGTTCCAAACGGATCATCTGCACCCAAATCAATACTGTTTTCATCTATAATATTGCGTTCATCAAAAGGGGATCGCAAACCGATAGGCGCATTGGATTTGCTTTGCATTTCCTCAAGATCTTTTTGAATCATATTATCTGCGGATATATTGTTTTCCTGTACAACGGCGGCGCCGAACGGATCATCTGCGCCTAAATCAATTTTAGCCGGTTCGTCATAAGTCACTTCTTCTTCGGCCGGAATGTTCAAGTCAACAGGTTCTTTTTCTGAAACAGCGCCGAACGGATTATCTGCGCCTAAATCAACTTTAGCCGGTTCGTCGTAAGTCACTTCTGCTTCGTCCGGAATGTTTAAGTCAATTGGTTCTTCTTCTGAAACAGCGCCGAACGGATCATCTGCGCCTAAATCAACTTTAGCCGGTTCATCGTAAGTCACTTCTTCTTCGTCCGGAATGTTTAAGTCAATTGGTTCTTCTTCTGAAACAGCGCCGAACGGATCATCTGCGCCTAAATCAGCCGGTT
>JAZNQW010000194.1:0-5608 GCA_045590435.1 Alphaproteobacteria bacterium
AGGGCATGGCAGACCTGTTCTACGAGCGACCAATGGACGAGAAACAGCCCAATAATATGGTTGATGGATGGGCAACCATTTGCGTCGGTTTCATCTGTTGGGGTCATCGCCGTCTTCACGGTTGGATGCCAAAGCATTTCGCATGGTATGCAAAGAAAGCTTTCATTAACGAGGAGCCGACCGCATTCAGCACAGAGGATGTCGTTCGTTATCTGAGAACACTTACCGATGGCGAAAAAGTGGCATTCTTCCATAAACTCCTTATCATGGATAAGGGCTATGAGGAGAGAAACGCCAAAAAGTCTGCTCTGCTGAGCTCCATTTGGGCAATGCGCGACATGTTCTTACGCAATCCTTACCTTGAGGCCAAGGAAGAGCGCAACGAAAAGTTTACCGTTGAGGAGATTGAACATCTCTGCAATAACGCAAATTACAAATTGCTTGACGCGTATATGGACCATTCAACCCTCAGCGAGGAAATGCTGAAGGTGTTGGCAAGTTGTAACGATGGTGAGCTCCATAAACGAGTATATACCCACATCGTTAAACACGGCGTTTCGGCCGAGTTTGTAAAGTGGGCTACTCTGCAGGGGGTGGCTGAGCTGGTAGACAGTTGTTTAACTGTTTACAGTCAACTCATCGTAACCAGAGAGCACTATTGCTCTCCCACGCAAGAGGTGGCTCCTACGTGGAAAAAGTTCTTGGAGGCAACGCCAGAGATTTGTCCCGAGGCTCAAAAGGAGTTCTGTTCTCGCCAGCTCTTAGTATTCTACGAGCTTGGTCGTGAGCTCAGCGAAGATGCTATTTTCCATTTCTTCTCTTTGGCTACCAAAGAGAAAAATGAAATGGCGAAGATCATCTTCCATCATGAGGGCGCAAAGGCTCTCAAGAGTGAGCGCATCAAGACTCTGGTTAAAACCAACTACTGGCTGAACTGCCACGCGTTGGGTATGGCCTAAAAGTTGTAATCGACAACAATTTTAATAAGCAGCGTGTTTCCTTCGTGAGAAGGGAGCACGTTTTTTTTGCACCTATTTAAAAATATATTGACAATTTTGTCAAAGAGGTTTACATTAAACATAGATTTTTAATTTTTAAGATATATGTTTGGAGTACGTGTTAAGCGGTCGAGGCTTTGGATCCCGGCCCTAGGTGGTGTGATAGCCATCGGATTCTTTATTAACTTCGTGTTGGCACCGCACATCTCGTCCTGCCAGCCGATTAATTGGTTAGAACTATTTGCGCCGTTTGCGCTGATTACGGGAATAGGTAGTATCAGAGATATCAAATTGCGCAAATTCATTTATCTGGGGCCGTTGGACATTAAGCCCCTAGATAAAAAGAGAGTTCTATCTAACAAATTATGGATACCGTCCATCGGATGGTGTTTAGTTCTGGGGTATGCCAACAATCTGATTTTGGCTCAGTTTATTGAGTCATTTAAGGTTGTTGACAGTTATGCACTGGGAGTAACGCTTTTTACACTTCTTGGTATCAGCGGTTATCGTGACGTTGGTATTTACCGTGAGGAGAAAAAGCATAATCCTGCAGTGCAAACGCCGACAGAGGAAGAATCGGAAGAAGCCAAACCGGCTGATTTCTAAGTTTATAAAAGAAGAGAGCTTTAGAATGTGATTTCTAAGGCTCTTTCCTTTTTTGGGACGTATTTTCAGTTGAAAAGCAGTGTTAAAGGTTGCACAATGCGCAAAAAGGGCTATGTTAAAAAGAAAACACAACAGCGGAGAAATTATCATGATGGATGTTTTACTGAATTTTGCGCGCCAAGCCGGCGAGTTAATGGAAAACCGGCAACAGAAAATGCATAATTTGGGTAATAAAGACGCCAGTGTGGCTTCGGTGGTAACCGAAACTGACGTGAAAATTTCCGATTTGTTTGAACAAACGGTGCAAAATCATTTTGCCGAATTGAACTATATGATTATTGATGAAGAAAAAATCACGCGTTATCATGGTGATATATTTGATAAAATTGCTCAAACGGATTATCAGTTTGTTATTGATCCGATTGACGGCACTGTTCAATATGCTAATAATCATCCGCTTTATGGTGTGACAATAGGGGTTTACCGAAAGGGAATGCCTTGGTTGGGGGTGATTTATATGCCGAAACTGCGCGAGTTGGTATATTATGACGGCAATAAGGCTTATCATGCGGCAGATGCGTTTACCGATAACGCACTAATGGCTGAGCTTAAACCCTTATCTGAAAAGCAAGCGGCGGCACCGATAATTTTTGGACATTCGTGGTATTGGCGCACAACACCGCAATTTTCTACAGCTCGTGCCTTGTTTTTGAACTATTTTTCGGCTGTCAGCCAAACATTTTATCCGTTGGTCGGAACGGCTAAAGCCTATTGTATGCATTTGCATTTGTGGGATATTGCCGGCACAATGGCTTTGGCACAATATTTGGGACTGAAAATTTTTGAGTACGACAGCGATAAAATTTACGATTCGTTATCCGCAGAATATTTTACCGAAGATATGCACACAAAAAAGCCTTGCGTTTTGTGCCGTCCGCAAGACTTAGATGAAATCAAAGAACTCATAGAACCGAATTTCGATTAAATTCAATAAAGCAAATTTTTCACAGCCTAGAAGTTGTTCTTTTCAACTTCCAAGAAATAAGCAGTGGTTTTCGATTCTAAAGCCTGTGTAGCTTCTTTGTCGCAAACAATAATACCATGCGGATGTTCTTGCAGTGCCGAAATTGTCCAAACATGGCTGATGGCACCTTCAATACCGTGCTTCAAAGCAGTGGCCTTGTTTGCGCCTGTTGCCAAAATCATCACTTCTTCAGCATCCATAATGGTTTGAATACCAACGGTTAGTGCTTGCGTCGGCACCTTTTTAAAATCGCCGTCAAAAAAGCGGGAATTAGCCTTAATGGTGCTATCAGTCAGAGTTTTAACACGAGTGCGCGAGCGTAGTGATGAAAAAGGCTCATTGAAGGCAATATGCCCATCTTCACCAACGCCGCCAATAAACAAGTTTACGCCACCAAGCCGGCGCATTTCCAATTCAAAATCGGCGCATTCTTTGGCATAATCGGTGGTTAAACCGTTCAAAATATGCGTGTTATTGGGTTTAATATCAATATGCTTAAAAAAGTTTTCATACATGAAATAGTGGTAACTTTGCGGATGTTCCGGTGCCAAACCGATATATTCATCCATGTTAAACGTAACCACATTGGCAAATGAAACTTTGCCGGCACGGAACATTTTAATCAGCTCATCATACATGCCGAGCGGTGTTGAACCGGTAGGTAGTCCCAACACAAAAGGCCTTTTTGCAGTTGGTTTGAACTGATTGATTTTATAAGCCACATATTGTGCCGCCCATTCGGCAACGGCTTTTTTATTGTTTTTAATGATAACACGCATTGTTTTAATTCCTATAGTTTAATTATATATCGATTTCTAACATAAAAAGATTACAAAGTTGTTAAAATGTCGCAGTTTTTTAGGTATGACATAAAAAGGCTTGAAAAATTTTTTTGCCGGCATAAAATAACAAAAAACAATATTTGATTAAGGAGTGATAGATGACAATTTTAGCTGCCGTGGCTGTGCCGCATCCGCCGCTTATTTTTCCAGAAGTCGGACAAGGCAAAGAAAAAACAATTCAAAAAACAATTGATGCCTATCGTCAGGCAATGAAGTTTGTGGCTGATTTTAAGCCGGATACAATTATTTTAACCACACCGCATTCCGAATTATACGGTGACTATTTTCATATGGCCGGCGGAAAGGGGGCTGATGGCGATTTTACCCGCTTCGGTGCGCCGCAAGTGAAAGTGCACGCTGATTATGATGAGGAATTTGTTAAAACGTTGGAAGGGGCATGTGCGGCACAGAAGCTACCGTGCGGAACTTTGGGAGAACGTGATCCGGCGCTTGATCACGGTTCAATCATTCCGTTGCGTTTTTTGAATGAAGTGTGGACTAGTTATAAAGTTGTACGGATTGGTTTATCGGGGTTGTCATTATTGAAACATTATCAATTAGGGCAAATTATTCGTGAGGTTTCAGAAAAATTGGGGCGCCGCACGGTATTTGTGGCCAGCGGCGATTTGTCGCACAGGTTACTGGCCGAAGGCCCCTACGGATTTGCCGCCGAAGGACCTGTGTTTGATGAAAAAATTACCGCAGCTTTGAATACAGGCGATTTTGCCGCATTGTTTGCCATGAAACCGGCATTTTGCGAAGCGGCCGGAGAATGCGGACACCGCTCGTTTATCATTATGGCCGGTGCGCTTGACGGTAAAGCGGTTAAAAGCCGGCTGTTGGCTTATGAAGGACCGTTCGGTGTGGGTTACGGCGTGGCAAAATTTGAAATCGGTAAAGATGATAAAACGCGCAAATTTGGCGAACAATATGCTGAAAAAATTCGTAAAGAAGCCGAAGAACGACGTCAACACGAAGATGTATTGGTGCGTTGGGCTCGGAAATGTGTGGAGACATTTGTTAAAACCGGTCAGCCGATTGATTTTGCCGCTAATCGACCGGAAGAATTGTTGAACGAACGTGCCGGTGTGTTTGTGACCTTGAAGAAAAACGGCGTGTTGCGCGGTTGTATTGGTACCACCGAGCCGGTTTACGAGAATATAGCATCTGAAATTTGGCATAACGCGATTTCAGCGTGTTCGAAAGATCCGCGATTCACGCCGGTTTTGGCAGATGAACTTGAGGAAATTACATACAGTGTTGACGTTTTAACACCGATTAAACCGGTAACGGCAGGTATTGTGCTTAATCCGAAAATTGACGGCGTGGTGGTGCAAAACGGTAACCGCCGCGGTTTGCTTTTACCGGATATTGAGGGGGTGGATACGTTGGCACAGCAGTTGCAGATTGCGCGTCAGAAAGCCGGTATCGGCCCGTTTGAGCCGATTCAGATGTTTTATTTTCAGGTGAAAAGGCATCACTGATGGCTGTTTGTCCGATATGTCCGCGCCAATGCCGCTTAAACGAAGGTCAAATCGGTTTCTGCAAGGCACGAGCCTGTATTGATGGTGTGGTGCGGCCGATTAACTATGGTAAAATAACCTCTATTGCGCTTGATCCTATTGAAAAAAAGCCGCTATATCATTTTTATCCGCAGAGCAAAATTTTATCGGTAGGTAGTTTCGGTTGTAATTTGCGTTGCCCGTTTTGCCAGAATTATGAAATTTCCATGGCGGCATATAATGAAATTGCCCAACAAAATATAACACCGCAGGACTTGGTGGGGTTAGCCGTTAAAATGGCGCATGAACCGCTGGGAAATTTGGGTGTGGCATTTACATATAACGAGCCGTTTATCGGCTATGAATTTGTGCGCGATTGCGCCATATTGTTGCATCAAGTCGGTTTGAAAACGGTTTTGGTAACAAACGGACACATTAATAAAGCACCGCTTATGGATTTGTTGCCGTTGATTGATGCTATGAATATTGATTTGAAGGGGTTCAGTCAGGAATATTACGATTATGTCGGCGGCAGTTTTGATTGTGTAAAACAAACAATTGCTACGGCTTATGATAAATGTCATGTTGAAGTTACGACTTTGGTAGTACCAACCAAATACGACAGTGTAGAGGAAA
>JAZNQW010000195.1:0-8167 GCA_045590435.1 Alphaproteobacteria bacterium
ACTTCCGTTTTTCCCGAACCTGTCACACCATCAAGCAACGTCACGGAAAAGCCACTACCGACTTTAGCACACAACAAATCTGCGGCCTGTTGCTGTTCATCTGTTAGTTCCACTTTCGTAAAATCTCCGACTGGTTCTAAAAATTCGCGTTTGTTTTCCACATAAACCGGCGTCAGCACTTCGGCATCAATCAACCCCTTAATAACGCTTTGACTTACACCGGCACCGGCAGCAATTTCCTGACGCGTATACGGCGCATGCTTTAACAAATCCATTACATGCCAACGTGCGTCAGAATTTTTCAACTTTGCCTCGGCCAAAGTTTTTCCGGAGAGCGCATATAAAACCGTCATTGGTGATGGTTCAAACACCGCCCGCACACTAATGACCATTTTCAAAACCATACCAAGCGGCGCCATATTATATTGTGCCACCCATTCAATAAATTTCCGCATATTCTCAGATAATGGCGAAAAATCAAATACCTTTGTAATTTTTTTAATCTTTTCCGGTGCAATTTCCGCAGAACTTTCCAAACACCAAACCACGCCGATTTGCTTTTCCTTGCCGAACGGCACTTCCACAATTTGCCCAAGCCTCAAAGGTTCACTCGCTTGATAATCAAATGGTTTATCAAACGGCAAAGGAAGCAATACGCCGACAATTCTGCTCATTTATGCTCCTTTTTTATGTTGCATATATTCCGGTGAAAAACCATGCGGATGACGTGCTTTAAGTTTTTCAATATTACGATTGATAATTTCTTCCAGCGGCACACCCAAAGCCGTTGCCGCACTCATCAAATACCAACACACATCTCCTAGTTCTTTAACCAATTTATCGTGCGTTTCGGCATTATATTCCAAACCCATATATTTGATTTTTTTCCACACATCAGCCACCTCACCGGCTTCACCGGTTAATCCCGTAATAGCATGATCTAAACGCCCGTAATTACCCTTCAATAATTTTGAAAGCTCTGCTAAATGATGAATAAACATCTCATCATTCTTAGCTGTTTCTGAAGTCACGGCATCCACGAAATTTTCATATTGACCGAAAAACTCTTTCTCATTCATGTTTATTTCCTCCTGCTAATGCTTTCAATTCATATAACTTTTCCAGAGCTTCACGCGCCGTCATATCGTCCGGATTTATTTGTTGCAATACCTGTTCCACCGCGGAAGGCTCCGATTTTTCCTCAACTTCCGCAACAAAATTAAATAACGGCAACTCATTCTGCCAACTTAAGGCATTATTTTGTTGATTCTCAATCTCTAATTTTTTCAATACCTGCTCGGCACGCCGAATAACTTTTGTCGGTAATCCGGCCAAATTTGCCACATGAATGCCATACGAACGATCTGCCGCCCCGTTGATAACCTCATGCAAAAAGACAACTTGCTTATTAAATTCTTTAATTTTCATGCAGTGTAATGTCATTGCCGTCAGCCTGTCTGCCAAATTTGCCATTTCATGATAATGCGTTGCAAACAATGCCCGACATTTATTTACATCATGTAAGTATTCCGCCACTGCCCATGCAATAGATAAACCGTCAAACGTTGCAGTGCCGCGCCCGATTTCATCTAAAATAACAAATGAATGTTTATCGGCTCTATTTAAAATTGCCGCAGTTTCAACCATTTCCACCATAAAAGTTGAACGACCGCGTGATAAATCGTCCGAAGCGCCCACACGCGAAAATAATTTATTCACAATACCGATATGCGCTGATTTTGCCGGCACAAACGATCCCATTTGTGCCATAATGGCAATAATTGCATTCTGCCGCAAAAAAGTTGATTTTCCGGCCATATTAGGCCCTGTGATCAACCACAAACGATTATCCTCAACATTCAGTTTGCAGTCATTTCCCACAAACACGCCGTCATGTTCGCGCTTAAGCGCCGCTTCAACCACCGGATGTCTACCGTCAATAACTTCAAAAATCAAACTGTTATCAACAACCGGACGACAATAATTATTTTCCAACGCCAAATCCGCCAAGGCCATACCAACATCAAGTTCAGCCAAGGCTTTAGCCGCTTTAATAATATTTTCTGCATTAATCATAATTTCGGACACCAGTTGATTATACAGTTCCAATTCTATCGCCAAAGCCTTGTCCGTAGCACCGCGAATTTCATTTTCCAACTCAGTCAGTTCAACCGTTGTAAACCGCGTGGTATTAACCAATGTTTGCCGATAAATAAAATCCGGATTTTCAGTCAGTTGAGTTGCCGCCTTGCTCGGCACTTCAATATAATAACCAATCACATTGTTATATCTTATCCTCAAATGATCTGCTTTCGTTTGCTCCACATATTTTTGCTCAAGTTCGCTCACATATTTAGTGCCTTGATCACGCATATCGCAAACGGAATCAAACGCCGGACTGAAACCTTTTTTAATAAATCCGCCGTCACGCGCCAATAAAGGGAGTTCTTTCTTTTCATCCGATTCCCGCAATGCCTGAGATAATGTCGCAACCAAATTGTAGTGCTGTCCGAAACGCTGAATAATTTCTTTAACAGCCGACGGTAATTCATCATCTATCGTCTGTTGCGGATATGTTTCTAATTTTGTTTGTATTCTCGGTAATAATGATAAAGTTTGCCAAATCGCCTTCAAATCACGAGGCCCGCCACGTCCCACACCTAAACGTGCCACACTGCGCTCCATATCCGGACACTGTTTCAAAAGTTCACGCAATTCCGCCATTAAATTAGTGTGACCACAAAAAAATTCAACAACATCCAGACGTTTGTTAATTTCCGATACATCTAGCAGAGGTGTTGTTAAATGCGACGCCATCATACGGGCACCGGCACCGGTTACGCTACGATCAACAACCGAAATCAAAGTAGCCCCTTTCGGTCCTTCTATCAGTTCCAAATTATGTCGCGTTGACGCATCAATTTCCATATAGGCATTACTCAATAATCGAACCGGCCGACTGATACGCGGCACTTGTGTTTTTTGTGTAGCCTCCAGATAATCCAAAATAATACCGGCGCTCATAATCTCCCATTTAGTAAATTCGCCGAAAGATTCCAATGTTTGAACTCCGAAAAATTCTTTAATTTTTTTCTCGGCATTCTCACTATTAAAGCGTGCGTTTGGCAAAACCGATAATTTATCGCGATACTCATTAAACAGGCGGAATAAATCACCGTTCTCCAATAATTTATCCGATATCAAAATTTCTTCAGGCAACAAACGCTTTAAAACGCCATATAATTCATTAGCTTCATGTCCGATTGAGGCCGACATTTCTTGCGTATAAAACTCACCGGTAGATAAATCAACCCACGCCAATCCGAAAGACTTACCATATAAACTGATGGCCAATAAATAATTATTCTTGCGTGAATCTAAAAGCGTATCTTCGGTTAATGTACCCGGGGTAACAACGCGGATAACATCACGTTTAACAACAGATTTGGATCCGCGTTTTTTTGCTTCTGCCGGATCTTCCATTTGTTCGCAAATAGCAACTTTATAACCTTGTTTGATTAAACGCGCTAAATACGACTCATAGGCATGAAACGGCACGCCGCACATAGGTATGTTCTGCCCTTTATACTGACCACGCTTGGTTAATGTAATATCCAAAGCTCGTGATGCCTCTTTGGCATCATCAAAAAACAGCTCATAAAAATCGCCCATTCGATAAAACAGCAAATAATCTTTATATGCGGCTTTAATCTCTAAATATTGCACCATCCCCGGTGACACATTATCATTTTCTTCTGTAGTCATGTTTCAAAATTAAACCTATTTAAACCTATTGCATTTTACAATATTTGCAAATCTAGTCCAGTATTTTATTAATTTTATTGACGGAATAAATACATGCAACACAGTATAAAATCGATTATGGGTATAGATCGAGATTCGCAATTTGCCACGCGGGTTATTATTTTATCTATTCCTTCGGCTGTTTTATTTATTGCTCTGACTTTGTTTGATCAATTATCACCGCTGTTAAGTTTTATCTGCTACATTGTTATCATTATTTTCAATATGTTTTCTCTGTTTCCAATCAGCTATGAGCTGCAAACTTTAAGAAAATACATATATTCGTTGGCAAATGACCAAGACACCGTGCAAAATGAAATTCAACTTTCGGAAAAAGATATGCAGGAAATCGCCGCCGCCGTTAATTCAATTCACCGTTTTTGGACTTCTAAAGCCGACACGTTGGAAGCACAAACCATCTCTGATGCGGCCGTACTTGATACCTTACCTGATCCAATTTTGATGCTCGATTCGGAAGGAAATATCACCGGTTCAAATTCAGCCGCACGAATCTTTTTAGGGATGGAAATTGTTAACCGCAACATAGATTCTATTTTTTCAACCAACATTTTTATTGCCTCCGTTGAAAAAATATTAAAAGGTAAAAGCGATTCGGAAAGTTTAATCTTTCATGCGCCGGAATACCACAATCGCCGCATTTATACCCACATTACCAGATTACCTTGGTTTTCTAAGGGACGTGCTGCGGCCGTAATTTCGCTTTATGACATCAGCAAGGCCTTGAGTTTGGAAAAAATGCAATCCGACTTTGTGGCCAATGCCAGCCACGAATTACGCACTCCATTGTCCGTCATTTCCGGTTTTATTGACACTCTGCAAACCAGCGCAAAAGACGACGCCGACGCTCGTGATGCTTTTTTAAGCATCATGCGCGAACAAGCCGATTATATGTCTATGCTGATTGAAGATCTGCTCTCCTTATCTCGTTTGGAAATGGCACAAGATAAAGAACTAAAAGATAAAGTCGATTTACATGAGGTTCTTGATGATGTAATCCAAGCGCTTAAAATTAAAGCCTTTAACCGTTCCTTAAACGTGGTCGTAAATGAATTGAACCGAATTCCGAAAATAGTGGGCGATAGTCAGCAAATTCATCAAATTTTACAAAACATTATAGACAACGCTATTAAATATGCTCAAGAAAACACTCAAATCACGGTGGAATTGAAAACCGTTGAAGAAATTCCGGCAGCCGGAGGTCAAAATGTGGCTTCAGGAAAGGCCGTACGCATTGCCATCAATAATAAAGGAGCAAAAATAGATAAAGAAAATTTGGCTCGTTTAACCGAAAAATTTTACCGCATGCAAATTCACAAAGATATGAAAATTAAAGGCACCGGTTTGGGACTGGCTATTGCCAAACAGATTATTCTGCATCACCGTGGCAATTTAACGGTAACATCAACAACCTATAACGGCACAACCTTTACAATTTATCTGCCGCTGAAACAAAAATAATCTGAATTTCGATTAAACCTTAAAATTAAGCCCCCAATCGGTATAGTGGGCGGCTTCGTCTACCCAATTCTCACGCACTTTCACATACAAAAACAAATGAATACGTTCTTCCAGTAATTCTTCTAATTCCAACCGTGCACTTTGTCCGATTTTCTTAATCATTGAACCATCTCGTCCTAAAATGATTGATTTTTGCCCTTCACGCTGCACATAAATCGTCATTTCCGCCCTAACGGAACCATCATCTTTATGTTCCCACAATTCCGGCTCTACCGTCAATGCATACGGCAACTCCTGCCGCAAATTCAAAAACAGCTTTTCGCGCACAATTTCCGCCGCTAATAATCTGAGCGGCATATCCGACATTTGCTCTTCCGGATAATACCACGGACTTTCCGGTAAATTATCGGCCAAATACTGATAAAAATCACTAATATAATCGCCCGATTGCGCTGAAAACATAAACACCGCATCAAACGCAAACAAATTTTCAAATTCTTCTTTAAGCTCTTGCAAATGCTCTTCTTCAACCATATCAATTTTATTAAAAGCCAGCACAGCGTGTGCTTCTTTTTTAATCAATTCATCAATAATGGCTGATGTTTCATCATTCATACCACGTTTGGCATCTACCACCAAAACATTAATATCGGCGTCCATAAAACCGTTCCATGCCGACGCAACCATAGCGCGATCTAAACGCCGTTTCGGTGTAAAAATCCCGGGTGTATCAAGAAAAATAATTTGCGTATTATCATAAACGCCAATTCCTTTAACGGTTGTACGTGTTGTTTGCGCCTTAGGCGAAACAATAGATACTTTTGAGCCTACAAAATTGTTGGTAATGGTCGATTTTCCGGCATTCGGCGCCCCAATCAACGCCACATAACCGCACCTGGTCGGTTTCATTCCAATATCTCCAATAGTTTAGCGGCTGCTTGTTGCTCCGCCGTTTTTTTATTCTGACCTTCACCGAAAGCATACGTTTCATCATCAAGTGCCACTTTAACGCGCCACACCGGCAAATGCTCCGTCCCCGATTTTTCCACCACTTCATACACCGGTGAAGCCAATCGCATACTGTGGAATTTCTCTTGCAAGCGTGTTTTATAGTCTTTCTGAGCCCCCATATCCACATCAATCATATTTCGCCAATGGCGCTCTACAAAAGCAATAGCTTCTTCTATATCTGAATCAATATAAATAGCACCGATAACTGCTTCCAACACATCACACAAAACATTAACGCTTTGCGCTGTTTCCTTTTCTTTGGTAACAACATAGTTGTCCAAACGCAACTGTCGTGCCACTTCAGCCACCATCTCGGCACACACCAATTTCACATGCCGCTGCGCCAAAACACCTTCCCTATCATGTGGAAACATTTTATAAAGCAAATGAGCCATGGTCATTCCCAAAACCCGATCGCCTAAAAATTCTAAACGTTCATAATTGCGGTGTTCATTGCCCGTCACACTGCTATGTGTTAGCGCTTGCTTCAACAAACGCTCATTATTGAATTTATATTGCAATATGTCCTGCAACTCTTCCATTACTTATTATTCTATCCCTCTGAAAAAGCGCCGCCAACGAATAGCATTAAACCAAGTCCATGGTTTAATAAGTTTTCCTTTATCACTGTGTGAGAAGAAAATAAATTTTGCTTTACCGACCAAGTTTTCCTTAGGCACAAACCCCACACTGAGTCTGCTGTCATCCGACCGGTCACGATTATCGCCCATCATAAAAAACATATCTTCCGGCACAACCAATTCTTCCGTATTATCAACTATTCTTTCTTCATCTGAAACTTCAATAATGTTATGAACTTTTCCCCCCGGCAAAGTTTCCTCATATTGATGATAAAACTCAGGAACGCTGACATATTCATCAATTACATATCTGTCTTTTTCAGAGCGCGCAATTTTTTCACCATTGATATACAAACGACCATCTATAACCTGAACTTTATCCCCCGGCAAACCGATAATACGTTTAATAAAATCTGTGTGCGGATTTTTTGGAAATTTAAACACAACCACATCTCCGCGCTTTGGTTCGGAATACCAAATCCGTCCTTCAAACAAAGGCAATCCGGCCGGAAACGAAAATCTGGAATAACCATAAGAATATTTGCTGACAAACAAATAATCTCCAACCTGTAATGTCGGATACATAGAGCCGGACGGAATACGAAACGGCTCAAACAAAAAACTGCGAATAATCAAGGCAATTAAAATGGCTAAAAAAACAGTTTTTAAGTTTTCTTTCCATGAACTTGATTCTTCCGAATCAGTCATCACTTTATTTTTTTCCATCCCTACGCCTCATCATTAAATTGTTCTTCATCCGCCGAGTTACCGATCAGTAATTCTGTTTCATCTTCAACAGGCTCTTCTGCTTCATAAACATCTTTCATGGCCGAACGACGCCGAATGGCACTGATAATATATTGTCCCGTTACCTTATACAAATCTTTTAAATGATCGTTATACATATGGTCACCATCTTCTATCATGGCAAAATCAATTTCCACATGACGTTGCTGATTAAGATGACGCGCCATTTTCTCCACATCATGCGGATTCACAATTTCATCACGACCACCTTGCACAATTAAACCGGACGTCGGACACGGTGCTAAAAACGTAAAATCCTTTTCATTGGCCGGCGGAGTAACTGCAATAAAGTTATTAATATCCGGCCTCCTCATCAAAAGTTGCAGACCGACCCAAGCGCCGAAAGAATAACCGGCAATCCAACATTGCTTAGCATCAGGATTCATATTTTGCAACCAATCTAAGGCAATTGTTGCATCTGAAAGTTCACCTATACCGTCATCAAATTGTCCTTGCGAACGACCTACGCCGCGAAAATTAAATCT
>JAZNQW010000196.1:0-16267 GCA_045590435.1 Alphaproteobacteria bacterium
AAAGCCGCCATAAAGACGACTTTTTTACTTCATTGGCGGGAGCGACGAGGCTCGAACTCGCGACCTCTGCCGTGACAGGGCAGCGTTCTAACCAACTGAACTACACCCCCGTAGAACAACTAGCCTTATATATGATAAAAAAACAAAAAGCAAGCATTTTTTTTCATTTTCTTAATTTTTTTTATTTTTTGTGGAAAACGAAAACTTTTTTAAGATGTATAACTTTATTATCTGCTTGCATATCAATTAAAAATCGAGCATCATCAAACAGATATTTTTGAATGGATGGAATATGCCCGAATTTAAAGATTTAAGAAAGAAAGTTCGTCGTCGTCGAATAGAAACCATGTTGCTGGCCGGCTATGCCGTTGCCGTTACATGTGCTTTGTTTATTTCACTTTTAAATCAGAATGCAAACAATGTGACTTCAAAGCATGAAACGGTTGAAAATTATGATTTCGGATCGGACATTCTAACACCTGCCTTCGTCGATTCGGTTGATAATAACCCGTTTGAGCAAGTATATACGGACATCCATAATATTAAGTTGATCAGTGATTTTCCGCAGATTTCGCAGAAGTTTATCTTGGTGAAAAATGATGATAAAGAGGTGATTATGCCGGGAGCACCTCGGCCAAAGAGACATCCGCAATACGGTTCTATGGAAGGTATGTACCAGAAAGAACGACACATTGTCATGGTTGAATCCGGTGATACGTTTATCGGCTTGTTGAATCGTTTGGGAATGGCCAGTAAAGATGCCACAGACGCATATAATACATTGCGTAAAGTGTTTGATGCTCGAAATCTGCGCGTTGGTCAATATTTTATTCTAACCGGCACGTTTAATGTTCATAACCAAGATCTGGAAACGCTTGATACTTTAGTGATTGAGCCGGAGCGTGGTACACGTTATATATTATTCACCAATGAATATGATAAATTTGAAACCAAAGTGGAACAGGAAAAATTTGCGCGTGATATTCGCGTGGTAAAAGGACAGATTAAGGGATCTGTAACGGATTCATTAGCCAGCGTAGGTGTTCCAAGTCGATATCGTGGAGAAATTATCAATATTTTCAGCCATATGCTGAATTTTAGTCGAGATATTCACGGTGGTGATACTTTTGAAATAAAATATGAAGTGAGTAAAGATTCATATGGTGACGTGGTAAAGAACGGCAATTTATTATATGCATCATTTAAAACCCAAAATCGTCAATATAAATTATATCGCTATCAGAATGTGTTCTATAATGAAAAAGGTGAAACCAAGAAAACCGGCTTAGATAAAAAACCGTTAGCCGCCAGAAACGCTCGCATTTCATCATTGTTCGGATATCGTCGTCACCCGATACTGAAAACGCAAAAATTCCATGGTGGTGTAGATTATGCGGCACCACGCGGAACGGCGATTTTTGCCAGCGGTAACGGACGTGTTGAAATGGCACGTTATGTGAACGGTTACGGAAATTACGTGAAAATACGCCACAATTCGGAATATGAAACAGCATACGGCCACATGCAGCGCTTTGCTTCTGGCATCAGACCGGGAGTAAGTGTACGTAAGGGACAAATAATCGGTTACGTTGGTAATACGGGACGTTCAACCGGTCCACACTTGCACTTTGAAATTTTGCGCTATGGTCAACGTATTAATCCGTTAAAAGCATCTGTGGCTACCGGAAATGACTTGGGCGGACGTCAGTTGGCAGACTTTAAACGTGTGATGGCTCAAATTAATGCTTCACAAGAAAAGATTACTAAAAAAGAGCATAAACCTCTAGTCATTGCTAAAGTTGAACCGCCGGCACTAAAAATGACAGTGGCTCAAAATGCCGAACTGATTCGTATGGCACAAAAAGACTTACCTGATGCCTTAAAACTGTGCCCGACAGAAGTGACCGGTATTGAAGAAGAAACACCGGTAGATCAGGAAACAGCACCGGAAACAGGTAAAAATGCCGCAACAGAAAACGTTGAAATTAAGGTTGAGAAGCCGAAAGAAAGTTTGTTGCCGACGAATATTGCGGAAAAGGCTGAAGTCAGTCGCTTAATTGAAAACGAATTACAAAAGAATGAAACACAAAAAACTGAAGAAAAAACAGAAGTTTCGGCAACAAATGACAAGATATCCGTTGATGTAAAACAAGAAACAACGTCGTTAAAAACCGAGCAGACAACCGATTCTGAAACGGTAACGTATAAAGGAAAAATTATCTATCCGGTAAAATCTGCGGCAAAAGCCCGAGAACAACGCTTGTTAAAACAAAATGCCAACCGTAAAATTGTGATGCCGGGAAAACGTCGCCCACAGCGTCGCACAACACGCACGGCACGCCGCAGATAACTTGGGTATCAACGGCAAATTACACTTGATATTTAAATAGAAAGTTCTTAAATGTAAGTTTAAGGAGTTAGAATTAATGACTGATAATTTACCCGAATTAAGAGATATTCACTTGCCTGTCGAAGGCGTTTCCTTCTGGCCTTTAGCCGGTGGGTGGTGGGGATTATTGGTTGGAATTATTGTTTTATTTATTCTAATAAAAGCATGGTTTTGGTTGCGTCGTAAAAGTGCTAAACTTTATGCCGAGCACCTATTGAAAAATATTGAGAACCAAACCGATTTATCGGCAGCTGTTAAAATTTCTGAAATTTTACGCCGTGCTTGCATACGAAAATATCCGGAAGCTGTTGCTTTAAGCGGAGATGAGTGGATTGCTTTTTTGAACGCTCACACAAAGCAAAAAATCAGTCCTGCATTGGCAGAACTGTTGCAAAATGTCCCATTTATGCCCGAAAACACATCACATATCGAACGAACGAAAATCCGTCGTCTATGGCAATTTTGCATAACTTGGATAGGAGAGAACTTATGATCCACTATGCAAATGCACAAGCGTTATGGTTGATTTTATTGCCATTGTTGGCATATTGGTTATTTCCGGCGGCGGCTAAAATGTATGGAGATGCATTGCGTGTGCCATTTGTTAACGATATTATCAAAATTAAAAATCAGGTTGGAGTTTCACGCAGTCAACATCAATTACAGCAAACTGCGGCACAAAAAGTTTTATGGATGCTGATTTTGTGGTTGGCCGTTGTGGCGGCATTATGCCGACCGCAGTGGGTAGGTGAACCTCAGAGAGTAGAAGGTGAAAGCCGTGATATTTTGTTGGTTGTGGATATTTCTAATTCCATGAGTGAACGTGATTTTGTATATCAACGGCAGAATTTAGATCGTTTAACGGCAGTTAAGTATGTGGTTAATGAATTTGTGGATCAGCGCACGGAAGATAAAATCGGATTGGTTTTATTTGGTACACGGGCTTATTTACAGGTACCGTTAACGTATGATAAGCAGGCCTTAAAAGAAGTTTTATGGCAGACCGACGCAGGCATGGCAGGAAATTCAACGTCAATCGGTGATGCTGTCGGGTTAGCGCTTAAAAATATGAGCGCCGAAAAAAATGAAAAGAAAAGTAAAATCATAGTATTATTGACTGACGGGGAAAATAACGACGGTTCATTATCTTTACCGCAGGCAATCAAATTAGCTAAGGAAGAAGACGTTAAGATATATACGATAGGCGTGGGTAGTGATGAACGCTCGTTTTTCGGAAATTTTTTTGCCGCACCGAATTCCGGTTTGGATGAAGCCGGTTTGCAACAGTTGGCCTTAGAAACCAAAGGAACGTACTTTCGTGCTAAAGATTTAGCATCATTAGTTCAGGTTTATAATGCCATAAATCAGTTGGAACCACAGCCGGAAGAAGGTCGTTTTGTGCAAGAAACAAAAGATTTATACTATTATCCGGCCGGTTTGGCTTTGCTGATGTTTTTAGGTTTCATTTTATTTATGCGAAAGGGCTGGTAAGAACATGTGGTGGCAGGAATTTCATTTTTTACGACCATGGTTGTTGCTCGGTTTGTTTGTGCCGTTTTTAATAAGTTATAAAATGTGGAAAAATGGTCGCGTACAATCTTCATGGGCTGAAGTATGTGATGAAAACCTCTTACAATATTTGCTGATTAAAGGACAGAATACGCAACGTAAGCAACCGGTTATATTAGCCGTTATAATCTGTGTGTTAATGATTTTGGCCATATCCGGTCCGACATGGTCAAAAAAGAATAATCCGGCGCTGATGGTTAATAATCCGGTGATGTTTGTGCTGAATTTGTCTTCGGATATGAATGTACAAGATGTCACACCAAGCCGTTTAGATCGTGCCAAGTTGATTATCAGAGAAATGACACAAACCCTGAAAGGAGCCGAAACCGGATTGTTGGTGTATAGTAGAGAACCGTTTGTGGTAACGCCGGTGGCTGAAGACGGGGCTCTGGTTGAAAATTTATTGCCGTCAATAACGATTGATATTATGCCGACAAACGGCGACAGATTGGACCGAGCCGTTGATATGGCTGTTGACCGAATGCAGAAAGCTGGCTATCACAGCGGTCATATTATTGTTTTGGCAGCGGATGTCGGTGAACAATTTGATTCCGGCCTGAAGAGTGTTGCCACGGCCAAGCAGAACGGCTTCACAATAAACGTAATAAAGCTGAATGCCAAAGAAAACAATAAACTGGTAGCCATAGCGCAAAAAGGTGGCGGTATGTTGTTGAATTACAATCAAAATTTAACACCTTTAATCAGCAAAATAAATAACACATTATCCGACGAGTTGAAACAAAGCGAAAACATGCAGGCCGTATGGGAAGATGCCGGATATTATTTATTATGGTTACCGGCATTGTTGCTTTTATATTACTTTCGCCGCGGCGTAATGGCGGTTTTATTGTTGTTGATGTGGAGCGGTGCGGCTGAAGCTCATTGGTTTTTAAATGACAATCAGGAGGCTATGCGTTTGTTTGAGGCAAAGCAATATGACGAAGCGGCACAGAAATTCCAAAATCCGCATTGGCAAGCGGCGGCAGCCTATAAAAGTGGCGATTATAAGCAGGCTCTGAAGCAATTCAATAAGGAAAAAGGTCTGGATGCGCTATATAATCAAGGCAACGCGCTGGCTAAATCCGGCAAAATAGAAGAAGCCATTGCAAAATATGAAGAAGTTCTGGCGCAAGATGAAAAGTTTGAAGACGCTCGGTTTAATTTGGAATATTTGAAACGGCAACAAAAGCAACAAAATCAAAATAATAAACAACAAGATAATCGAAAAGATCAAGATAACAATCAAGATAAGCAAAATCAGCAAGACAATCAGCAGAATCAAGATAATCAAAATCAAGATAAACAGGAGCAAAACGAGCAACAATCCGGCGATCAAAAACAACAAAATCAACAACAGCAACAAACAGGTTCAGAGCAACAGCCGGAGCAAAATAAACAAGAACAAGCCTCGTCGCAACAACAGGAAAAAAGTACTGCGCAAGAAAATCAAGAAAACGAGGACGAACAAGACGATAGTCAAATTCAAAATCAGCAAAACAGTGCAGGGGAAAATAATCAATCGGCGGAGAATGATCAAAATCAAGACCGGAATCAAGAACAAAATCAAGATCAAGATCAACAGAGTAACGGCGCAAATGATAATAACCAAAATCAGCAAGATCAGTCAGGTGATCAATCAGATAATCAGAATAAAGATTCATCTTCGGAAAAGTCCAATGAAAATTCTAATGGTCAACAACAAGAAGTGACAGCTTCCATGTCTGATGAAGAAGGGGACAAAGAGGCAGAAACCATGCAAGCTGAAGTCGGTCAGGAAGAATCATCTGAAGAAAAGGAGAAATATCGTGCGCGGATGCAACGTTTCCGTGAAATTCCGGAAGATAAAGGCGGATTATTACGCGCATTTATAGAAAAAGAATATCAAAGACGGAGGTATAAAGACTAAAGATGTTCAAAAAACTATTGTTTATTACCGTATCAGTGGTTATTTTTTGGGCGACGGAAGGCAAAGCACAGGTTTTAAATGCCAGTGTTAATCGCACACAAATTCCGCTTGGCGAAAGTTTTAATTTAACGATATCATTAGAAGGCGGTAATGGTGGTACAATACAGCCGGATTTAAGTGTTCTGCAAAAAGACTTCAATATTTATTCAACGTCTAATTCCATTCAATCGTCTTTTGTGAATGGGCAAAGTTCAATGACCAGAAGTTGGATTATCGGTTTAATGCCGACCAAGGAAGGAAAATTTACGATTCCGGCCATTAAAGCCGGCGCTTATCAATCACAACCGATAGAAATAGAAGTTTTACCGCCGGCCTCCTTACCGGCAACAAGTTCCTCAAATATGAAGAATAATTCGGCTTCCGTTGCTTCAGCAACGTCGGCCAACGGGGCAATAAACAATGCTTATGTGGCCGCAAAATTAAAAGTTGATAATTTAACACCTTATGTGCAACAGCAAACAAATGCCACGCTCACCATTTATGATGAAAAGGGTATTGAATTAACAGCTGAACCTGATTTTCTGCAACCGACAAACGATTGGATTATAAAGACATTGAGAAAACCGACGGTTGATAGTTTAGCCAATGGTGGTCGTGTTATTCGTTTTTATTATGCGTTGTTCCCGCAAAGGAGTGGCACTTTAGAAATCCCGTCACTCAGGTCGGAAGGTTATTATATTGAGCAAAATACGGCAAAACAGCCGCAACCTATGGGATTCGGTGGTTTCATGCAGTTGTTTGAAATGGATTTTGATGGCTTTTTCGGAGTGAAGAGACCGATTAGTGTTCAAACCAAACCGGTTAAGGTTGAGGTAAAGCCGATTGCCGCCGATTACGGTAATTACTGGTGGTTGCCGGCAAGTGCCGTTGGTGTGGCGGTGCGTTGGGCAGAAGATAAGCCGCAATTCAAAGTAGGGGAAACATTTGCACGCGAAATAGCCGTGGCTGCGGAAGGCGTGACCGATACGCAAATGCCGGAACTTAATTTGCCGTCAACACCGGATATTAAACAATATCCGGAGCAACCGAAAATCAGTACCACAGTGAATGATGGCAAAGTTACTTCGCATATGTTGATGAAAATTGTATATATTCCGCAAAAAGCCGGTAAGTTGGAAATTCCGGAAATAAGCATTCCATGGTTTAATGTGGAAACAGGCAAAAGCGAAACGGCAATTATTCCCGCAGACACAATTTTAGTGCAAAATAATCCGCTGATGGATGCCAAATTGAGCGATGCCGAAATTCAGAATATACCGCAACAAGAAAAAATCGGTGAAAACACTTACATTCATCCGCGCTACGACGCCATAGTTAACCGCGATATTGCTAAACTGCAGAGTAGAATTCAAATTGGCATTGCGATTTTTCTGGCGTTTTTAGCCGGATTATTATTGAGCTGGTGGTTTTTAAAACATCAAAATAAATTGCAAGATTCGGATAATATTAAAACGAAAGATGAAAGTTTAGAGACAAGTTTGAAAAACAAAGATTATCGCTCTGTGCGTGATCATTTATTGTTATGGGGACAGAAGTTTTTCACCGATAAACCGATTAACAACTTAGATGATTTAGCGGAAGCAGTTAATGATGATGGTTTTCGTCGGCAAATGGATATATTAAATGCCAATTTATATGCCAACAGAGCTGATGAGTTGGATAGTAAAATAATTGTGCAAAGTATGAAAAAAACAAAAAAAAGCAAAAAGAATATAATCCCAAAGCCTTTGCCTGATTTATATAAATAGCTTGCTTTTCAAATTAAACTATGGTCTAATAAGGCAAATTTTATCATCGAGAGGATAAAAGCAATGTCTATGTGGAAGCAAATTTTTTTGGTTCTGTTTTTTATAGCGGCGATGTATTTCGGCGGTCTGAGCACTCAAAGTGAAAGCTCGCTCATGCAGGGATTTGGCTTTATCGTCATTATCATTGCTTTCGGTTTGTTATACGTTATTTCGAAGGTTATGTGGCGTGCCATGGGCTTTATGACGTCATTTTTTATCATAGGTTCTATTGTTATTTTTATTTTATATTGTCTGGGTTTGCTTGGTGAAGGAAAGTCTGTCAAAACTTTTGTATCCGGTCGCCCAAAAACTGAAATACAAGTAACATCTGCGCCGTCGCTTGAAACTGCACCTGAAGAAATTACCGATTATGCTGATTTGGAAACGGAAATGTTCGGTGGTTTTGTAAAGAATAACGATTCTGAAGCAGAACAGCCGAAAGAAGTAAGTGCCGAACAGGAATATCCGGCGGAAATTTCCGCAACTGAAATGCAAACATCTCCACAAGCAACGTCTCAATCAAATACGGATGAACCTCAAAAACAAGAACCGCCGGCATTACCGAGAAAAACGCGTCCGATACCGCAACCCAGATTACAAACTCAATCTTCCGGCGGCTTTATGGATAAGATTATGGGATTGTTTGGCAGTTCAAAAGATGATGAAAATTTTGATTTTGATCCGACGGAATATCCTTATATAGAGGGAGATGCACGAGTTATTACCGCCAGTGTGATAAAAATTGACCGTTACTATGTTAAAATGCTGGGTATTGATGCACCTGATCCGAAACAAACGTGTGCCGATAGACATGGAAGATCATATCAATGTGGTCAGAAAGCCTTAACTTGGTTGCAAAATTGGATAAATAATCGTCCAATTCGTTGTTACGTGGTGGGGCAAATTGTACGCAATCGCACAACCGGTGTATGTTTAACGCAAGACGGTAGATATGATTTGGCGGCGGTTACGGCAAACGCCGGTTGGGCCTTAGCTTGGACACAAAATACGGCAATTTATGTGCCTTATGAACGTCAGGCCGCCGAAAATCGGCGCGGTTTGTGGGAGGGACGCTTTTACAAACCGTGGGATTGGCGCAAAATTCAGAATCGTAAGGTAAAAATAACAATTACCAATGGCTCTGAAGGCGGATTTTTTGATTTCTTGGATGGATGGTTTTAATGGAAAAGAAATTTGTAACACATAATGAGGCAGAAACGGCCATAATAGCCAAGAAGATGGCATCCATCACAACGCGTGGTGATGTTTGGGCATTAAGCGGCACATTAGGTGCCGGCAAAAGTGTTTTTGCACGAGCTTTTATACAGCATTTGACTCAGGCCGAAGAAGTGCCAAGTCCTACTTTTACATTGGTACAAACGTATTGGACGGATGATTTTGATATTTATCACTATGATTTATATCGAATAAAAGATGCCATGGAAATTTTTGAATTGGGTGTGGAAGATGCCTTTTTCTCAGGCGTTAGTTTAGTGGAATGGCCGGAAAAAATGGCCGGATTTGCACCGCGTAATATGTGGCAGGTAAAAATTGAACCGCAAGGTGAAACCCGCCATATTACCATCAGCACCGAAGATGAAAACAAGGTCAGACGGTTACAGAATGTTTGATACACAAATTATACATGCCTCATTAGTGGAACATAATGGCAAAGGAATTCTTATACGCGGTAAATCTAAAAGCGGTAAGTCTGACTTGGCTTTTCAGCTGATAATGAATAAAGGGGCTCATTTGGTTGCAGATGATATGGTGGTTTTATTTGCTGAAAACAAAGAATTATACGGACAAGCACCGGATAATTTGCGTGGCTTACTGGAGGTGCGAGGTGTTGGAATTGGTCGCTTTTCGTATGTGGAACGTGCTAAAATTAACTTAATTGTGGATTTAATTGATGATGTGTCGCATATTGAACGAATGCCGAAAGATGCGCAAGAAAGTATTTTTGGGGTTGAAATTGAACAAATAGACTTGTATGCTAAAGAAAATTCAGCGCCGGATAAAATTTTATTGAAATTGAACGGCACTTTAGTGCAAGATACGCTGTAACAAAGGAAAGATAATGATAAAAAAGAAAATAGGTTCATTTTTTCAGGCCTTCGGTAAACCGCTGGTAGCTTTTATTATGAATTTAGGATATTTTTCACGCTTTGTTGCTAAGTCCGTATATAACTGCTTTATGCCGCCGTTTTATTTGAAGTTGTTTTTCCGCCAATTTCTGAATATAGGATTCTATTCGTTGCCGGTGGTTGGTCTGACAACGTTATTTGCCGGTATGGTTATTGCCATTCAGACATATTCCGGAATTTCGAAATATGGTGCGGAAAGCGTGGTGGCTTTGGTTGTTCTAATTTCAGTGACGCGCGAATTAGCACCGGTTTTATCGGCATTAATGGTAGCCGGCCGCATTGGTGCGGCAATGGCCGCGGAAATAGGTACAATGCGCGTAACCGAGCAAATTGATGCGCTGGTTACATTATCGGCTAATCCGTTTCGTTATTTAATTGCACCGCGTATTTGGGCTGCAATTATTGTAATGCCGCTTTTGGTATTATTTGGCGATATTATCGGCATATTCGGCGGATACATGGTAGGTATTTATAAGTTAGATTTTAATCCGGCCAATTATATTAACAATACAATGAATAATCTGCAAACACTTGACGTAATGACAGGTGTTGTAAAAGCTGCCGTCTTTGGCTTTATTATTGCTATTATGGGATGTTATCACGGTTATCGTTCTAAAGGCGGCGCACAAGGCGTTGGTGAAGCTACAACGAATGCAGTTGTTTCATCTTCTATATTAATTTTAATATTTAACTACTTGATTACAGAGATTATTTTCTCAAGATAGGTTGCGCGAAAATGACAGATAATAAAATAGAGATCAGAAATTTATATAAAGCATTTGGCCGCAAAAAGGTTTTAGATGGCGTTGACTTAGATGTAAAACGCGGTGAGTCATTGGTTGTAATCGGAGGTTCGGGAACCGGAAAATCGGTACTGATTAAATGTATTCAAGGACTTCTGATACCGGATAGCGGTTCAATAAAAATAGATGATGAAGAAGTTATCGGCACCAAAAAAGATATTCATCAAAAAATGGGAATGCTGTTCCAAGGCGCCGCTCTGTTTGATAGTTTAAGCGTTTGGGAAAATGTGGCGTTTCGGCCGTTGGAAAATGGCGTTATGTCACGCAGAGATGCTAAAGTAGAAGCAATTCGTGTTTTACGGCAGGTGGGGCTTGCTCCTGATGTGGCTGATTTATCACCGGCCGAACTCTCCGGAGGTATGCAAAAACGCGTCGGATTGGCACGCGCTATCATCAGTCGACCGGAAATAATCTTTTTTGATGAACCGACAACCGGTTTGGATCCGATTATGGCTGATGTGATTAATGATCTGATTATTGAATCTGCACGCGGTTTGGGGGCAACAACGCTCACTATTACACACGATATGGCCTCAGCGCGCAAAATTGCCGATAGAATAGCCATGTTGTACCAAGGCAAAATAATTTGGAGCGGCACGGTTAAAGAAATGGATAAATCGGAAGATCCGTATTTGAAACAATTTGTATCCGGTAGTTCACAAGGACCGATTAGGGTGGAAGTGTAGCATGGCAAAGAAGAATAACACATATGTTTGTCAGAACTGCGGCGCAATATGGACACGCTGGCAAGGTAAGTGTGATGCTTGCGGCGAATGGAATACTATTGTTGAGGAAAACGTGCAAAGCGACGGTTATTCAAAGTTAAACAATAGGCGCGAGGCTCGGCAGATAGAATTCGTGCCGTTGAAAGGTCTGGCACAAACATATAGCCGGCTTAAAACCGGAATTGCCGAGATAGACAGAGTGACGGGCGGCGGTTTAGTGCCCGGATCTGTTATTTTGGTAGCCGGTGATCCGGGAATTGGTAAGTCAACCTTATTGTTACAAGTGTGTGCCGGATTGGCGGCTCAAAACGGCGACAACAGTTGCTATTACATTTCCGGAGAAGAAGCTATTGATCAAGTGCGTATCAGAGCCGGTCGCTTGGGGTTGGCCGAAAGTCCGGTAAACTTGGCCAGTGCAACGGATGTGCATAATATTATTGCTACGTTGGAGAAAACCGAGGCAAAACTTGTAATTATTGATTCAATTCAAACTATGTATTTAGAAGAAGCGGAATCAACACCGGGAAGCGTGGGACAGGTGCGTGCTTGCGCTTATGAGCTGATTAAATTGGCAAAACGTAAGGGATTTGTTCTGTTTTTGGTCGGACATGTAACAAAGCAGGGAGAAATTGCCGGTCCGCGAGTTTTAGAGCACATGGTTGATACGGTACTTTATTTTGAAGGCGAACGCGGTCACCATTTCCGCATTTTGCGTGCCGTGAAGAACCGCTATGGCGCAACGGATGAAATTGGCGTGTTCGAAATGATGGATAAAGGATTAAGCGAGGTGGAAAATCCGTCGGCATTATTCCTAGCCGAGCGACAAGGAAATATTTCCGGTTCTTGCGTATTTGCCGGTATTGAAGGTTCACGACCTGTTTTGGTAGAAATTCAAGCCTTAGTCAGCCAAAGCGGTTATGCTTCACCGCGCCGAGCCGTTGTCGGTTGGGATTCTAATCGTTTATCAATGATTTTGGCGGTTTTGGAAGCTCGTTGCGGTATGAATTTCAGCGCCCATGATGTATATTTAAATATTGCCGGAGGCTTAAAAATTACCGAGCCGGCTGCAGATTTGGCCGTAGCCATGGCCGTTATATCGTCATTAACCAATAAGCCGCTACCGGCAGATATGGTTGTGTTCGGTGAAATCGGGTTATCCGGTGAAATCAGAACCGTGACACAGGGCAATGCGCGTTTGAAAGAAGCGCAAAAACTCGGTTTTGTCAGTGCCATTATTCCGCCGGCATTCGGCAAAGATAAAAAAGAAAAAGGAACAAAAAATTACGATTTATCGTGCTATGAAATCGGCAACGTTCATCGCTTGATAAATTGGTTTAATTAGGAGAAAAACTATGGAACAATTAAATAACTTAGACGTTGTCTTTTTGATTATTGTGGGCATTTCGGCATTAGTCGGAATTGTTCGCGGTATGACCAAAGAAATGCTGTCCATAATCGGTTGGGTTCTGGCCGCAGCGGTTTTGTATTTCTTGGTGCCGATTGTTGATCCGATTATGCAACAATATATTGCTTCGAAAATGTTATCGAGTATTGTTTCGGGAATGGCGATTTTAATTGTTTTCTGTATTGTTTGGTTACTGACAGCCGATCGTTTAGCTGCGTTGGTGCGTTCCAGTAAATTAAGTGCTTTGGATCGTATTTTTGGTTTCTTATTCGGTATTGTTCGGGGGGCGTTGATTGTAATTCTGATTGCCGTAATGATTACAACTTTAATTCCGGAACAATCGAAAGAAGGTGTATTTGCCCAGTCGCAATATTTTAAACTGGCGAACAATACGGCAGAACCGTTGAAAGAAATGATCCCAACTGAATGGACAGACAGCATAAAAGCTAAAATGAATGAATATAGTATATTCAAGAAAGATGAAACTAAGACAGCTGAAAATAAAGACGCCGAGGCAAGTAAAGATACAGAGAGCAATGCTGAAGCTAAGGCAGAAACAGAGGAAAAATCAAACGCTCTTGAAGATCAGTTACGTCAAGCGGCGGATGCTATTGAAAACATAAAAATGTTGCAAAAGAACGGTGAAGAACTGTTTAATGAATTGGCACAACCTCAAGCCGTTTCGCCGGAAACTCAAGATGTTGTTGATGATTTGTCATCTGATTTAGATGACTTATTAGATGTTTTGGAAGACAGAGTTGTTACAACCAATGAGCAAACACCGGAATTAAAATCCGAATCTCAAAAGGTTGTGGAAGATGTTAAAGAAAAAACATCTGAATAACAGTAATTAAAAATATATTGCCGTAAATAAGGTGATATATTTTTAAAGTATATAATTAAAAAAGAGCTCTGAACATTTTGATTCAGGGCTCTTTTTTGAAATAATGTTGGTTTTATAATCCCCAAGAACCGCCAAACGAACCTTCAATACCGATAATGGTGCTGCTGCCGTATTTACTGGAACCGCGGTCTTCGGCACGGAAATATTGGATAAACGGACCGATGGCCAAACCCTCATAAACATCAACCATCATATTGGCTTTAGCGCTAAGCTCATATTCAAAATCGGTCGGATTGTATTTGCTATATGCCACATAATCACGCCAATAAGAATCAAAATTAAACACCACACCTTCGCGCAACGGATATTCTGCTTCCATACCGATTTCGTACGCTGCCTTAGATGTTTTGTCATGGCTGTATGTGAAATCATATTCGCCAACACCGGCCACATATAAATTTTTGATGTATTTACCGTCGAACATCTTTAAACCGGCAGTGCCACGAACAATTTTGGTGCGTGGCGCATCATCATTCGGTTTAAATTCGGTTTGGTAGGCCAAATTAACAAACGGACCGACATAAGCGTCCCAATATTGCCACATCTTACGAGCGTAATCTGTTGAAATTAAAATTTTATCGGCGGTTTCATTCTCCACATTCGGCCCGTCTTTCGGTTTCAATTTTGTTTTACCATATTCCATAAACAAACCGTTTTCCCATTTGTAGTCTGCCGCTTCTTTAACCAACGCAAAATCAAAAACACCCTTTATGACGGTTTCGCTATCGCCACTCAGTTCTGAATTTGGTGAATCTTTATATTCTTCCGAATTTTTAACTTCGGTAGATGTAAATTGAATAGCGGCTTTTTTCAAATTAGCTGTCCAGCCGATAGCTTCCGAACCGGCGCCTTCCGGTGCAATTTGATCTGCAGCTTGCGCAACACCGGTCGCCATCATGGCCGGCAACAGCAATAAAGATAATTTAGTTTTCATCATTCGTTCCTTTATAAAGTTAGTTCTGCTAATAATATAAATTCATATATCTTGGTCGGTCTAGTTAAAACAGAGCAGGGTGATGCTTTTGTGGATAACCATATCACAAACAAAAAGGAGGGCGTGAATACGGCCCTCCGATTTGTTTTTAGCTTAAGCGTTCGGATTAGAACGAGTACGAAACACCAATACGTGTTGTTGCTTCGCGGTTATCCCAACCCACACCTGCATTAACCATCAAGTTGTTGGTAATCCAGTGGAAGCCACCGAATGCCGCCGCCGTATGACCTTGGTAAGCACCCGTACCGAATGACAACGTTGTGTCACCTGCGCCACGTGGGTTCGGTACCAAAGCAGACAAAGCTGCCGCACTTGCTAAACCGGCATGCGTTTCATGACGTAATGTCTTGAAGTCATGCTCTAATCTATACAAGTTGGTATCCAAAGCTCTGACAGCGCTAGACAAGTTAACATCATTCGGATTTTGTTCGCCGTAGTAGTTCATTTGGTTCAATGAAGCGACATCACCCAGTCTGAGGTCAATCTTCTCTAACGAGTCAGCAATTGCTTCACCCTGATCAATGTTGTAGTGCTTGCTATATTGGTTTCTGTTACCAATAGCCGCATCAACTGCCAAAACGTGATCTTCAACTGTTGTACCCACTGCCAAGTTGGTCCAGTCTTGAGTAACTGCGCCGGAAGACTTATTATATGTATAAGTTCCGTCACCATTATCTTGAACTAAACCATGAATACGGCCGAGCGTTGCATCAATGTTATTAAACGCTTCAACAACTGTTGTCGGAACAGTACCAGGTATACCATCGGTCAAGTTGCCGTTTGTCAAATGCAATGTGTTCCAATCGCCAACCTTCTTATCCAGATTTTCAAGGGCATCATTGATTGTGCCGGCCGTAGCAGTTGCATAATTCGTACCTGCAGCCTTCAATGAAGCATCCGGCGTATAAATAGCATTTTCAGCCTTCGTCTTGATAGACTCGGTTGTTGCTAAAGCTTTATCGCTGAACGTTGTGTTCGTAGCTGCTGCACCAACATCAATTCCCGTAACTTGTGTTGTTGTCGTCGGCGCATCAGACTTAGGCATTGTTAACGTATAAGTGTTAACATCACCATCATCAATCACAACATTGTGGTTAGCACCTTTTGATGTAATCTTGCCGTTGTTGTCAATTTCAACACCTTTAGCACCGGTTGTAGCGTTAAAGTCACCAACTGTAACTTTGTCACTGGCTGTTACTTCACCTTCTGCAACGGTAACTTTCTTAGCTGCTGTTGTTCCAATTGATTCAATCTTGCCGGTTGTATCAATTGTAACCTTACCGGTTGTTGCGGCAGTAGGAACAGCTGGTGCAGCAATTGTCATTGTTGTGATACTAGATGTAGGATCAGTTTGAACAGCAAAGTTGCCGTTAGATGCAGTCATATCACCATTTGCAGCAACTGTGAACTCAGTAGCATTAGCACCAGCACCGAATGTACCTTTAACTGTTGTGTCACCGGTAATATCAGCACCATTTGCAGCTACGGTTAATTTATCCTGCATCGTGGTAGCACCAGTTCCGGAAACCGTGAACTCAGTAGCATTAGTACCGGCACCAAACGTACCTTTAACCGTTG